>JAGGUL010000074.1 GCA_021158525.1 Candidatus Hydrothermota bacterium
AAATATCTTGCGAAGATCATGCCGAAGGGAACCAGAACTGCCAGGTTAACAGCTGCCCAGACCAGGGTTCCCCCGGCGATTATGGAGCCATAATAGAGCAAAAAGCTGAAAGGCCTCATCAGGAAAAGCGTTAAGCCGCCGGATTTTATGTTCCACGCCATGTCCCCATAGGCAAATACGGGGAGGGTGTAGTCGAGAAAAAGAGCCCAGAAGTAATAGGTGAAGAGCCCATTGAGGCTGTACTCCCCCACCCTTCCCCCTTCAGAATAGGCGGTTTTCCAGAGAAATACGTAGCCCAGCAGAGGGAACAAAAGCCCGGTTGAGAAAGCGAGCAGGTTGAATCTATATCGGAAGTTAAGTTTGACCTCGTTTTTAGCTGCCGTTAAATACTTTCCCATTTATCTCACCCCTCGTGAAAATCTCCCTTATCACATCTTCAAAGGGAGGATCTTCTATGGTGATGTCGATGACCGAGCTGTCTGTGGAAATGAGCCTCAATTCGTCGCTTAATCTGGACTTCTCCACCTGCTTCACGGCCGTATCGCCCTCAATCCTCCAACCTCGGAGGGATGGAGGTGGACTGTCCCTGAAGACGACCTTCACGAGTTTTCTGTCCGGCAATCCCTTGATAAGATATTTTCTATCCCCGTCATAAAGAAGCCTTCCCCTATGCAGGATCAGCACCCTTCTGCCCAGCTCCTCTATATCCCTGGTGTAATGGCTGGTTATGAGGAGCGTGGCCCTTCTCTCCACGTTGTACAACCTGAAAAATTCCCACAATTTCTTCTGCGAAACTATATCCAGCCCTATGGTGGGCTCATCGAGGAGAACCAGATCGGGGAAGTGAAGCAGAGCCGCTACCAGCTCTACCTTGGTTCGCTCGCCCAGAGAAAGCTTCCGAAGCGGTGTCCGAATCAGATCCTCAACATCAAGCAGTTCGGCGAGGTATTTCAGCCGTTTCCTGAATTCTCTCTCAGGGATCCCGTATATGTGTCTGATGAGCTCATAACCGTCAGCCGGCGGAAGGTCCCAGATGGTCAGTGAGAGAAAGCCGCGCTGGCCGGTGAAATAGGTGATCGATCTGAGGAATTTTTTCTCCCTCCTGGTTGGCACAGAGCCGAGAACCGAGACCGAACCGCCGTCGGGATAGAGAACCCCCGACAGGATTTTGAGCAACGTGGTCTTCCCGGCCCCGTTGGGACCGATCACTCCGACCATCTCTCCCCTTTCCACTGAAAATCTAACATCTCGCAGAGCCTGGACTTCTCTGTACTTCCTTCGGAAGAAAAACCTCAGGCCTCCGAATCTGCCCTGACCCTTTTCTTCTTTTCTATAAGATTTGCACAACCTGTTGACTTCTATGGAATACATGGACACCTCCTTTGGGGATTACGGAAAAAAGGAACTATGATATGTCGGCAGGATCAGATGGTCATCTCAATTGACCTGTGGTTTTGGTTATTAATAAAGGCAAAAGAGGCATATGTCAACCTGTTCGGAGTTATACAGAGGTCAATCTATAAACCCTCACCGGGGAACCGCGGCCATTCCACAGAGGTCTCGGGGATCTGAAACTTCTGGAACTCTTTCAATTGATGGGCTCTCACCGACACACCGTCAGGGGTAACTTACCTCTCTGAGGAGATCTTTCCCGCATAGAGGACCCTGCACCATCCCCTTTTCCCGCATTTCGGGCATCTGAGAAGTTTCTTTTCCCACATATGCGGGCTGATCGCGTATCGGAAAGCCGAGATCGTGAACCTGTGACCACAATTGGGGCAGACGTAAACCGTGTTGTGGGCAAGCCATCTAACCAGAGCAAACACTCCTCCCAGGGCAACTATAAACCACGCGGCAAGGGTATAAGGCATGTATAGAGGAATGAGGATGAAGGCCAGAAGGGACACTACCACGACATATGCTGTGACGAGAAATATAACCTTCTTCCTGAACTCCGTGGACCCAGAAGCCATACCTTCACCTCTCTTTCCACCCCTGGCCCTGCCTCTTCTCCATGAGATACTGATCCTTCTTATCGCCTCTCCCCGGCGAGGTTCTGCAGCGCCTTCAGAATACAAATCCCCAACGGAGCCTCTTTTGCTGTGACACGATCAGAAAGAAATCGCAGAGGAAGCCGAGATTTTCACCCCTTCACGATGGAGAGATCGAGCCTTTTCAGCGATTTGTCGACCCTGAGTACCTTCACTATCACCTTCTGTCCCAATCTGTACTCTTCGGTCCCATCTTCGCTGACCAGAGCATACCGCTCTTTTATGTGCTTGAAAGGCTTCCCGAGCACCTCGACAGACACGAAGCCTTCGGTGAGGTACTCGGTGATCTCGACGAAAAAGCCGTAAGAAGTAATGTGCGTTACAATCCCCTTGAACTCCTCGCCTATTTTATCCTTCATGAACTCAAGCTTTTTAAGGTCGATCA
The DNA here is from genome assembly GCA_021158525.1 of Candidatus Hydrothermota bacterium. Lineage (GTDB taxonomy): Bacteria > Hydrothermota > Hydrothermia > B15-G9 > DRBW01 > DRBW01. The sequence continues at coordinate 2,437 of JAGGUL010000074.1, forward strand.
GCTCGAACTCGGCCTTCTCGGCCCTTTCCTCCCTCGTTGTGGCGAGGGAAGCAGTCTCCTCCAGGTATTTAATCCACTCGTCGTCCCGCCTTATTTTCCTCGAGAAAACTGACTTCACGTTCCTGTGAACCACGAGATCGGGGTAACGCCTGATAGGTGACGTGAAATGGAGATAGAGCGGTGAGGCAAGGCCGAAGTGCCCGACGTTTTCAACCGAATACCTGGCTCTCATCAGGGAACGGAGGAGGAGGTAGTTCAGGATCGGCTCTTCCTCCCTCCCTTTCACCATCTCCAGGATCTTCTGGAGGTCCTTGGGTCTGACTCCCTCGGCCTTCGGCAGCTCGGTCCCCAGTATGCCCTCCGCAAGGGCGAGAAATTCGGCTATCTTCTGCGGGTCGGGGGGTTCGTGAATCCTGAAGATTGTGGGAACGTCCCTCTCAACCAGAAAAGCCGCGATCTCCTCGTTGGCCTTTATCATGAATTCCTCTATGATCCGGTGAGCCCACAGCCTCTCAGTGGGCTTTATGTGTGCCACCTCGCCGCCTGGAAGGAGCAGTATATCGGGCTCGGGAAGATCGAAGTCCAGGCTACCCCTCTCCCACCTTTTCTGCCTCAGGATTCCGGCCAGTTCCAGGGCTACGGCGAGCGTCTCCTTCACTTTCCTCTTGACCTCCTGGTTCCTGAAAGAGGTCTCTGGGCTCTCAGGCTCTTCGCCGTCCAGAATTCTCTGGGCGTCGACGTAGGTCAACCTTGCCGCCGAGTTTATTATGCTCTTTCTGACCTTCCTTTTCACCACATTTCCCTCGGGGTCTATCCTCATGATGACGCTCATCGTGAGCCTGTCCTCTCCGGGCCGGAGAGAAGCGAGGTCCCCGGAGATCCTGTGGGGAAGCATGGGTACCACGTAGTCGAGGAGATACACCGAAGTCCCCCTGTTCCTCGCCTCGTCGTCGAGAAAAGTGTCCTCGCGAACGTAATAGCTCACGTCGGCGATATGGACCCCGAGCTCATATATGCCGTTATCGAGCTTCCTGACGGAGATGGCATCGTCGAAATCCTTTGCAGTCTCGGGGTCTATGGTGAAGATGAGCTCATTCCTCAGGTCGAGCCGACCCCTCAATGCCCTCCTGGAGATGCCCGAGGGAAGTCTCTGCGCCTCCTTCTCCACGTCCTCAGGGAAAATCGTGGGCAGTCCGTACTTACGCAAGACGATGAGAAGATCTATGGCCGGGTCGTCGGCACGACCGAGCACCTCTATCACTTTGGCCCGCAGGTTCTTTCCCCGACCCACCAGCTTGAAGACAACCTTATCGCCGGGTTTTGCGCCCTCCGTGTCCCCCTTTCCCACTGGGATCTCGGGAGGGAGGCTGACGCCGTCGGGGACGATGTACCCGAATCGTTTGGCCCCCTGATAGGTCCCTATGAATTCCGCCTTCTGCCTCTCTATCACCTTGAGGACGACTCCCTCGGGCTTCTTTCCCTCTTTTTCCTTTATGACTTTGAGAAGCACCTTGTCTCCCGTGAGAGCGCCTCTCATATGCCGGGGCGATATAAAAATGTCGGGCTCACCCTCCCTGATAAAAAACCCGAAGCCGTCCCTGAACCGCTCCACATAGCCCGTGAGGAGTTTGACCCGGTCGGGAAGCGAGTACTTTTTGGGGGAGATCTTGACTATCTTTCCTTTCTTTTCAAGCTCCGCGAGAAATCTCTTAAGGGCGGCCTTTTCTCTCTTTTTCAATCCCAGCCTTTTGGCGAGCACCGAAAGAGACAGAGCCCCCTTCCTTGATTTGCTCAGAAGCTCGATTATCTTCTTTCCCTCGAACTTCGCCACGTATGAAGTTTAAGGCAGAAAGGCATCGCGTTCAACGAAGCGCTTTTCCTCAAAAATAATCTTACCGAAAGGGGTATTGTTTCCTCAAAATACCCAAACAACATTCATGGGGAGCTCCTTATGCCTTACCATTAGCCAAAACTTAAAGGAGGAACTCCCCATGAAC
>JAGGUL010000044.1 GCA_021158525.1 Candidatus Hydrothermota bacterium
AAAGACCTGCTTCGCAGGCTGAGATCTCTGAGATTCATTCAGACCCTCACGGCCGGGGTCAATCACATACCCATCGGAGAAATTCCCGAAGGGGTTCTCATCGCCTCCAATTCAGGGGCGAACGCCGTTTACATAGCCGAGCACGCTTTTGCCCTCATGCTGGCTGCAGCCAAACGCCTTTTTCTGCATGATGGGATGCTCAGAAGAGGGGAGTTCAGACAGGATATCTTCTCAAAGCCCCTCAAAGGATCGGTGCTCGGTCTTCTGGGTCTCGGCTCCATAGGCCGCCATGTGCTCAGGCTCGGGCTGTCTTTCGGCATGAAGGTCTACGCCATCAGAAAGAGCAGGAAGCCGGAGAATGGAGCGGCCTTCGTGGGAACTCCAGATGACCTCCCCTTCGTACTCAGAGAATCGGATTACCTCGTGATTGCTCTTCCTCTTACGAGGCACACAGAGGGCTTGATCGGCGAGAGAGAGCTATCGCTGATGAAGAAAGATGCGGTTTTGGTCAATGTTTCCAGGGGAAAGATAATCGACCAGGAGGCGCTTTACAGACATCTCCTCGCCAACAGGGAATTCACCGCATGTCTCGATGTGTGGTGGATTTATCCCCGTAAAAACGAGGCCTTCAGGCAGGGCTTTTCTTTCGAAAGGCTACCCAACGTCATAATGACCCCCCATATCGCCCCCCTCGTTCCCGGATATTTCGAAAACATGGTAAGGCACGCCCTCGAGAACGTGAGGACATTTCTTTTGTGGGGCAGGCCCTCCAATATCGTCGATCGCGGGGATTATGAGCCCTGATCTCAGGACTGCGTGAAGATTTGCCTGTGATTTATTAGCCTGAAGCCGGCGATCCCTATAATTCCAAAATTGTACAAGTTGACAAATTCTGAACCGAGTCCTATCATATTGAAAAGGGGGGACTTATGAGAAAGCTTTTTCTATATCCCATAATACTCCTTGCCGTCTCTTGTACGACGGGCCCCATGGGGAGGACCAACAGATATTTGACCTATGTGCCGTCTAATTATCCCGAGGCAAAGGCTGTTATCCTTCTCGAAGAGGGCCAATCAACGATAGAGGTAAAAACTCTGAGTGTTTTTCAAAGGGTTCACAGGATCATAAAGCTTTTCGACAAGAGTTGCTTTGATGAGTTAGGAAATGTTTCAATCGGCTATAACAGATCTTATGAGTCAATAGTTAGCCTCAAAGCCTGGACTATCAAACCTGATGGAAGGGTGATCAGCGTAAATGACATCTACGAGGAAACCGTCGTGGATCTCTCCGGAGTCAATGACGTGAAGAGAAAGGTGATCGTTTTCCCTGGTCTGGAAGAAGGTTGCATTATAGAATACGATTACACGATTCAGTCCAAACTTCCCGGCCCTCGCGGCTGGATATTTATGCATGTTTACCCAACATTGCTGTCGAGGTTCACCCTGATAATGCCCGAAGGCTGGGCATATCTATATCACTGCAAAAACGGTACTCCCAAGGAAAGGGTGGAGGAGATGGTTTCCCATGGTGGAATTGATTGGGCTGCTTTCATCTGGGAGATGGAGGACATTCCCCCTCTGAAAGAGGAACCCTGTAGTCCTCCTCTGGTCGACATAGCCCCGAGCGTCTATTTCACCCCGGCCTCAATTTTTGGCATGAATGTCAGAATGGGCTGGAGAGACGTAGCAAAATTTGTAGAGGAATCTTACCTCGACAGGAGCTTCAAAAGCCACAAGCTGGAGAGCTTCGCTCACTCCGAGACCATGGGTTGTGGAGACGCCCTCAGCAAGGCAAAGAAGCTCTATTCCTTTGTTCAGAAGAATATCCGTTATGTCGCCATCTCTTTGGGGCTGGGAGGATGGCTGCCGACCCCTCCGGAGAAGGTCATGGATAGGCGCTATGGAGACTGTAAAGATAAGGCTGTACTTCTCGTCAATCTGCTGAGGTCAGAGGGCATTGAGGCCTATCCCGCGCTCGTGAGGACGAGAGATGAGGGCCTTCTTGACGAAACGATTCCTTCTTTGCAGTTCAACCACGCCATCGTGAAGGCAGTGATCGGTGGAAAGAGCTATTTCCTTGACCCCGTATATGAGTTTCTGCCTTTCGGAAGCCTCATGCCCAACTGTTACGGCGTCAGGGCTTTTGTTGTGGGAGCAGGTGAAAGATATTTTGAGGACATAACGGTTCCTCCTGCCTTTTATAACGCATTGAAGGTTGTCCTTGTGGGCGCAGTGAATGATGACGGCAGCCTGAAGGGAAAAATGAAAATGCAATTTTCGGGCTATCAGGCGGTCCTTTCCAGGAGCCTCTTGAGTCGTCTTTCTGAGGAGGAGAGGTTCAAAAATTTCGAAGCGCTCCTGAAATCGTACAGGCCCGAGGCAAATATCAGCAATTTCGAACTTTCAAATCTGGGCGATCTGGATTCCTCTCTCACCCTAATTTTCGATATCGATATTGGAAACTACGCCAAGGTTGCAGGGGAATACATCTTCGTTCCTACCTCCCCTATACCATCCGATATACCGTCTTTCAGCGAGAGTGAGAGGAAGTATCCTGTGTATCTGGATTTTCCCTTTACCGTGACTTTTGAGGAGACCCTCTCCTTCAATCGGCCTGTCGCCATCGAGAGGAAATCGGAACCGAGGATCTCATCGGACTGGGGGTCCTTCGTGGTTTTCGAAGACATCAGAGGGACAAAGTTGGTGTTGACCAAGTTCTTCAGTTTGAAAGTCATAGAGGTATCACCTCGTCAGTATAAAGGCTTCAAGAAATTTTTGGATACCGTCCGCGCCAAAGATAACGAGGAATTGCTGCTGCGAGCCAGATAACGATCTAAAGCGAAATTAGCGCTTCACTCTCTTTCGGCCGTAATTATTTATGCAATAACAGTTCCCCTGTACGCTACGCCAGTTGGCCGGTCGATGTTCAGGTTTTCCCGTGAGCCCTATTTCCTCCTACATTTTGATGAAGAGGGTTCTATAGATTTTCTTACGGGTCTTCGCCGCCAGGAAGTAAACTCCGGGCCTGATTGAACCGGGAAGTTCTATCATGACCTCGGAGCCGTTCAGAAGGCCGAGTTTGCACGTGCTTATCGTTCTGCCTGAGGCATCGTAAACTTCGAAGCCGACAGGTTCCTCCGGGATTCTCATATGGGCTTTCAGTATGTTCCCCTTAATCGGGTTGGGGTTGATGGTTATCAGAGGCTCGGCATCTCTTTTAACGGGGTTATTGTTGATCTCCTGGAGATCGGAATCAAGGAACACGCCGTAAATATCCTCGTTCTGAACGAAAGAAAGGAAAATCTTTTCTCCGTCGAAGGCAGCCGAGAGCTCGGTTATCGGCTCCGGTGTTATTATGACAGGGACGCCTGACGAGTCAATGAGACCTGTCTGTGGATCGTATCTCACAGCGTAAATGTCGTCATCCGCCGATATATAGAATATGTAAAATTTACCGAAAGCGGCCACGGGGAAGGCTCTTTGGGCATCGGGCAGGGTAAAGATGTCCGCAGGAACATCAGGATATTCAAAAACCAGGACGCCGGTCGAATTTCCGTCACTCAGGCCGACTGTATAGAGGAAGATATTGCCGATCGATGCGATCTCGGGGATCGGATGATAGGAGAGATCCCAGTCCAGTCCGATCGTCTTTTTCGTGCTGACAGCCTGTCCATTATAAAAGTAAACGATAGCCAGATCTCGATCTCCATTTGTCAGCGCTAACTCCGGATACACCAGGACAAAGCCATCCCTGCGAGATGTGACGGCCGGAGGCATGACCAATGAGGTATAGGGGTCTGTCGGTAGGAAGTTGTGAGTGTACAGGATCTGACCGTTCGGTTTCAGGAGATCGGCAACGATCGAGGTGTACACCACGCCCATTGAGAAAGTCTCGTTCAGGGAAGCGAGCAACATGTATCGACCGCTGGAGACGAGATGAGGCTTAGTATACCAGAACCCATAATCATAACCCATAGTGGGACATTGACAGCCGTGTAATCCTCCAGCGGCGATGACCTCGTTCGTCGCCCCGACATCGACCGTCGTGTAATCTATGGAGGAACAATAGCCGAAATCCGTATCAAGACATGATGAGTAAACCTCATAGACAAAAAGGCCGTGGTTGCCCTCCGATGCAAAGGTAGGACAGGAAAAGTAGATTCCTTCCCCCGACGAAGGAGACGCTGTGGCGACAGGAAAGAGTTTGGTATCTTTATCCGTCAGAAAGCTGGCATAGATCTCACCCTCCCCGTTTCGCAGGTCCTGCCAGGCAACGACAAAGCCGCCGCTCACTTTCCCCACGCTGATCCCCTTTTCAACCCAGGGAGTCTGGGTTATGGGGAAGACAGCGCTCACGACGATTGTCAACAAGCTCAGAAACATGTTACACCTCCCGCTTAATTTTATTATAGGATGAGGTACAAATTTTTCAACAATTTTTTGTCGGTTTTGGTGAAGCCCTTTTGTGCGCTGCAGATTAATGCACAAATATCCCTTTGCATATATTGACCTTTTATCATATAATATTGATGATAAGGAGGTGCTATGGAAAGTCCGGATTATGTGAGGCTGAGCCTCGCCGCCGGGATCACTCTCGATCTCGTGAGCGGCCGGTTCTACAGGAATGCCAGGCTCTACTGCGTAAATCTGTTGTTGACCTATAGAAGGGGCTGTACGGCTAACTGTTCCTACTGCGGGCTCTCTAAGATCAGACCCGGGGATTACGAGGGAAAGTCCTTCATAAGGGTTTCCTGGCCGGTCTTCCCCACAGAACTCGTTCTGGAAAGGCTTTCTGATAAGGAGAGTGAGGTCAAGCGAGTCTGCATATCCATGATCACCCGCAGGGAATCGGTGAGGGATGCCATCAGCATCACCCGAATGATAAGGGAGAGGACAGATATCCCCGTTTCCCTCTTGATCTCACCCACCGTGGTTCTCGAAAGGGATTTCCCGAAATTTCTCGAGGCAGGAGCAGATAAGATCGGCATCGCGATCGATGCGGCCACTCCCGAGTTGTTCGAAAGGCACAGGGGAAGGGGAGTGGGAGGTCCTCATAAATGGGAGAGGTACTGGAGATGCTTTGAGACCGCCGTGAAGTATTTCGGTGAAGGAAACGTCGGCAGCCATTTCATAGTGGGATTGGGAGAGACTGAAAAGGAGATGGTCTATTCCATCCAGAAGATCAAGGATATGGGGGGAGAGACCCACCTGTTCTCCTTTTTCCCCGAGGCGAATTCTTTGCTCGAGGACCATCCCAGGCCACCGCTTCCAGTATACAGGAGGGTTCAGCTGGCAAGATACATAATAGATGAAGGTATAGGCAGGGCGGAGGACATGGAGTTTGACGGAGAAGGAAGGATCATCGATTTCGGAGTAGATATAGAACCCTATGTGGACTCGGGTCTTCCCTTTATGACCTCGGGCTGCAAGGGCAGAGACGGAAGAGTTGCCTGTAACAGACCCTATGCCAACGAAAGGCCCTCCGACGAGCCCAGGAATTTCCCATTTCCCCCGGAGAGGGAGGACATAGAAAGGATCAGGAGAGAGCTTTGGGAATATACGACGTCATAATCATCGGCGCAGGACCGGCCGGCCTTTCCTGCGCCCTCCACGCCGATGGAAAGGCCCTCGTCCTTGAGAAGGAGAGGTCTCCTTACAGAAAGATAGCCTGTGCTGAATGGGTTCCCCCTGATTTCGACGCCCCTTCGGTGCAGAGGACGCAGAAAATGATCACCGAATATCCAGGCGGAAAGGCGGTCTCGTCTTTCTCTGGCAAGGTTATAGACAGGGAGAAGTGGCAATCAGAGCTACTCGGCCGCTTAAAGTGTGAGGTTCATCTGGGAGAGAAGGCGTTGTGGGTGAGGGACGGCGTAGTTAAGACCGACAGAGGATCTTACAGGGCCCGGTGGATAGTGGGCGCCGACGGCCCCCTTTCGTCGGTGAGGAGGAGTTTTAGCAGGGAAAGAGAGAGATTCCTGCCGGCAGTGAACGTCAGACTGCCGCTCCTCAAGCCCCTGGATGAGACCCTTATATTTTTCAGAGATGAGTTTCGGGGCGGCTACGGATGGTGTTTCCCCAGAGGCGAGACGGCTAATGTGGGGGTGGGCATGTACGGACCTATCATGCAGGGCCTGAACCTCCTGATCAAGATTCTTCTGACCAGGGGTCTTGTGGAGGACAGGAGGCTTTCCTTCTCCGCCGGGCTGATCCCCCTCTTCGGGCTGAGATCGCGCATCTCGAGGAACGTGATTCTCGTCGGGGACGCCGGTGGTTTTACCGATCCCCTGACGGGCG
>JAGGUL010000082.1 GCA_021158525.1 Candidatus Hydrothermota bacterium
GCTCCGAAGGAGCCGCCCCCCTCAAAAATTTTAAATGTCTGTCAGAGTCTCTCCGCCACCGCGCGGGCGACGTCCAGCGTGGAGGCATCGCCTCCCATGTCGTAGGTCCTGACTTTTCCTTCCTTTATGACCTCTGCGATGGCCCTTTCCAGGTTGTTGGCCATATCCTTCTCGCCGAGCCACTCCAGCATCATCCTGGTGGCGAGCAGCATCGCCATCGGGTTGACCTTATACTGTCCGGCATACTTGGGCGCTGATCCGTGGGTGGGCTCAAAGACGGCATAGTTGTCTCCTATGTTCCCCGCCGAGGCAAAGCCCAGACCGCCCACGAGCTGCGCCGCGAGGTCTGAGATTATGTCGCCGAAGAGGTTTTCGGCCACGAGCACGTCGTACCTCTCGGGGTTCTTCACGAGCCACATCGCCATTGCGTCGACGTTTGCCTCGATGTACTCGATTTCCGGATATTTTTCTTTCAAGCTCCTTGTGACCTTGAGCATTAGACCGCCTGTTTCCCTCAGGACATTGGGTTTCTCAACGACGGTTACCGATTTCCTGCCGGTTTTACGGGCGTATTCAAAGGCGGCTTTTGCTATCCTCTCGCAGCCCTTCTTCGTCATGATCCTCGTGGATATGGCTATCTCATCGGCCGGGACATCCTTGAACCTGGCCATCTTGGGATGATGATTGAGTAGCACCTCCCTCACCTCGTCGGGAAGGGGATAGAATTCCACGCCGGCGTACATTCCCTCGGTATTTTCCCTGAAGATCACCAGGTCTATATCGTCCCGGTAATTGAGCGGGTTGCCCGGGTAAGCTTTGGCCGGCCTCATGTTGATGTAGAGGTCGAATTCCTGCCTCAGCCTCACTATGGGGCTGAAATAAGTGTATCCCTTGCCCCTGAGCGACGGGTCGAGCTCCTTTTCGGCCTCTTCTTTGGGCTTGGATGTTATGGCGCCGAAGAGGCAGCAATCGGTGGATTTCAGAAGCTCGATCGTCCTGTCGGGGAGGGGATTGCCCTCCTTCTTCCAGAATTCCCATCCCACATCCCCGTAAAGGTATTCGGCGTCGAGGCCTATTTTGTCTAGGACGATCATCGCCGCTTCCATCACGTCCTTGCCCACGCCGTCGCCGGGCAAAACGGCGATTTTGTATTTTGCCATGATTACCTCCCGATTTGGTAAGAAAATACGAAACGATCCTGAAACCGCCTCGGGGAGCCCTTTGAGCTTCCCGGCGGACTTTTTCTCACCCTTTCCCTTTGAGGCCGAAGGGCTCTCAGCCTTTCCTCCCTATTTTCTCCCTGATATAGGGTATCAATCCGCCCGCCTCGAAAATCTCAAGCACCGAGGGGGGGAGCGGCGGGAAGCTGAAGGTTCCCTTGGCGCTCCTTATCTCGCCCTTTTCGACGTCTATCTCGATCTCGTCTCCCGTTTCCAGTGCCCGTGAGGTCTCCTCCGACTGAATGGCGAGGAGTCCGTTGTTTATGGCATTCCTGAAGAAGATCCTCGCGAAGGACTTCGCTATCACGGCACCTATGCCCAGGGCGACCAGGCATTGGGCGGCCTGTTCCCTCGAAGATCCCATTCCGAAGTTCTTGCCCGCGACGATGACGTCTCCGGGTTTTGCCTTTTTCGCGAATTCGGGGTCGAGGTCCTCCAGGGCGTGTTTTGCCATTTCGGCGGGGTCGGTTATCGAGTAGGTGTATTTGCCCGGGAATATCACATCGGTGTTTATGTCATCCCCGTACTTGAAAACCCTTCCTCTTATTATCTTCCCCATGGTCTCACTCCAGATATTTTCTCGGATCGGTTATCTTTCCCTCAACCAGCGATGCCGCCACGGCCGCCGGGCTGGCAAGGTAGATCTCGGCCTCCCTTGAGCCCATTCTGCCCTTGAAGTTCCTGTTCGCTGTGGAGATGGCGACTTCGCCGGGGGCCAAAACGCCCTCGTGGGCCCCGAGGCAGGGACCGCACCCGGGGTTCATTATCACGCACCCGGCCTCTATCAGCTTCCACAGGACGCCTTTCTTCAGGGCTTCCCTGTAAACCTCCCAGGATGCCGGGAAGACCAGCGCCCGCACGCCGGGAGCCACCTTCCTTCCCTCGAGTATCCTGGCCGCCACTTCCAGGTCTTCGAGGCGTCCGTTGGTACAGGTGCCGAGGAGCCCCTGGTTTATGGGCGTGCCTTCTACCTCGTCGATGGGCTTCACGTTGTCGACGGTATGGGGGGCGGCGACCTGGGGAACCAGATCGCTCACGTCGAATTCGATCACGTCCCTGTAATCGGCATCAGGATCGGAGTAGATCGGCTCATATTCGGTCCGGGCCCTTCCCTTTAGCCACTCGAAGGTCTTCTCGTCGGGAGGGACATAGCCGTTTTTGGCTCCCATCTCCGCCGCCATGTTGGTCAGCACCATTCTGGAGGCAACCGTCATCTCCTCGACGACGGGGCCCGTGAATTCCACCGCCATGTATGTGGCGCCGTCAGCCCCGATCTTTCCTATTATGTGGAGGACGATGTCCTTGGCATAGACCCCTTTGGGGACCTTTCCCTTCACGACGATTTTTATTGTTTCGGGGACCCTCAGCCAGAGCTCACCCGTGGCCCATATAGCTGCGACCTCGCTCCTTCCGATCCCGGCGGAGAAAGCTCCGAAGGCACCGTAGGTGGTGGTGTGGGAATCGGCCCCGAGGATGAGCTTTCCTGGAAGGGCGAAGCCCTTTTCGGGCAGGACCTGGTGGCAGATTCCGCCCTCCGTGTTTATGTCGAAGAAATTTTCTATTCCCTGTTCCTTCACGAATTCCCTGATCTCCTTGTGGTGAAGGGCGTAAGTTTCGGTGGAAGGAGGGACGGTGTGATCGAGGACGATCACGGCCCTTTCGGGGTATTTTACTTTTTCCACTCCCAGTTTCTTGAAGGTCTTCAGAATGGCGGCCGAGTTGTCGTGGGACATAACGTAATCGGGCGAGACCGTGACTATCTGCCCTGCCCGGGCGTCGACGCCCGATTTTAACGAGAGTATCTTTTCGGAGAAGGTCTTGCCCATGTCTACCTCCAGGGTTCGAAGTTGGAAAAATCGGCGTGGTATACCAGGGTTGCCTCGATGCTCCTCTTCGTGAAATCTCCTTCCTTGGAATGGGCCGCTATTATGTGCTGGATCTCCTCGGGCAGTCCGAGCCTGGCGGCGAGAATCGCACCCGAAACCGGGTGCCTCAACCTCTTTCCCCTCAGGCTCTTGACGAACTTACCGTCCTTTCGCTCGTACTCGAGGAGCTTTCCCACGTCGTGGAGCAGCCCCCCGGCGACGAGATAATCGAAGTTTATTTCGACCGAGTCGCCGTAAACCTCGACCATGGCTTTGCCCATGCTGAAGGCTGAAAGCGTGACGGCCCTCGTGTGTTCCACCAGATTGAAGGGCGCTTTCTCGATGACCAGTGTGAAGGGTATCTGTTCAAGGTCTTCCGGCTTCCACCCTCCTTCCTTCATCGCATCTTCCCAGACCGAGAGGACCTTCTCCCTGAGCAGAGGGTCGCCGATGAGTTCCACTTCCCTGAAGAGCCTCGCGAGCTCGGCTTTCATTTCATCCCTCCAGTTTCCTCTCGGGGGGGCCGTCGTACTCGTGATCCACGGGGTCTATCTTTCTCATGGGCTTGAAGCGGGTTTTCTCCTCGTGGATGTGGGCGATCATGCCGGGGACCCTCGCCATTATGAAGAAGGCGTTCCCGAGCTCCGGGGGGATTCCGATCTCGAGGAGGACGGCCGCTATGGCCCCGTCCACGTTGATGGGCAGGTCCTTTCCTGTGACCTCCTTCAGCGCCTCCCGGAGGTGCTCGGCCATTTCCACGTAGGGACCCTTGAAGCCCAGTTCGCCCGCTATTTCGAAGAGTCTTTTCGTCCGCGGGTCGTTCGTGTGATAACGGTGTCCGAAACCGTGAAGCCTCTCTTTTTTCTTCCTCTTCTCCCTGACTATCTCGAGGGCGACCTCTTTTTTGTCGCGGTCAGCGGCGCGCTCGACGGCCTCCCTGAAGAGGTTCATGGCGTCCTCGATGGCACCTCCGTGGAACCTGTAAATGGCAAGGATCCCGCCGGCAAGAGCTGCGTTGAGCGGAGAGCCCGTGGAGGCTATCGTTCTCGCCGCCAGAGTCGAGGGTGGCGTTGCTCCGTGGTCGATCGAGGACACGAGGATGGCGTCGATCATCCTGCCCGTCCGCTCGTCGGGGAGCTGCCCCGTGAGGACGAGGTAGATGGCCTGGGGAAAAGTTATCTTCCCCATGAGCTCATCCACCCGGTACCCCCTTACGGCCACTTTGTTGGGCTCTATCTTCGTAATGCCTGTTTTCCAGTGATTTTCGCCCATTTTTTCCTCCTCAACCTTTCAGGACTTTTTTGACCGCCTCGGGAATCTCCATGAAGGAATCAACCACATAGGCACCGGCTTCCTTGAGGCGGTTCACCTTGCTCTCGTGGGTGCCCCTTCCTCCCTCGACTATGGCGCCGGCGTGGGAGAAACGGGTTCCCGATTTGGCAGCTTTCCCTCCTATGAAGGCGATCACAGGCTTTGTCACCTCTCCCTTCTCGATAAGTTCGGCGACCCTCTCTTCCTGTGTGGTGCCGATCTCGCCGAACATGACGATCACTTCCGTCTCTGGATCTTCCTGGAAGAGCTTGACTATCTCGGGGTGAGGAAGGCCGACGACGGCATCGCCGCCCACGTGGACGATCGTGCTCTCGCCAAAGCCGGCTTTAGTTATGTAATAGGAAATCGCTGAAGTGATGCCTCCGCTCCTCGAGGTCACGCCCACCGGTCCCGGCCTGAACCATTCCCTCGCCGACTGGGCCCTTCCTCCTATCATTCCCAGAACGGCTTTTCCGGGGCTCAATATACCGAGGGTGTTGGGGCCGAGGAACCGGGCTCCCATTTTCTTCGCGAAGGCCGCTATTTCCAGGGTGTCGTGGAGGGGAACGCGGTCGGGGACGAGGACGAGGAACTTTATGCCCGCCTCGATGGCTTCGAAGGCGGCATCCTTGACGAGCGGAGCGGGGACGAAGACGCAAGCCGCGTCGATCTGGCCCTCGTGCTCGATGGCTTCCTTCACCGTGTTATAGACAGGCACCCCGTGTACCTCCTGTCCGCCCTTACCCGGAGTCACTCCGGCCACGACGTTGGTGCCGTATTCCTTCATCAATTTTGTCCGGGTCATTCCCTCCCGGCCCGTGATGCCCTGAACCAGAACCCTCGTTTTCCCATCGATCAGGATGGACATCTCAGCCCTCCTTGATTTCCTTTAAAATTCGCTCCCTGTACTCCTTAAGACCGGGAATGGGGAGCACTATGTGGAGCCCGCCGGCCCCGTGGAACTGACAATAGATCTCGCAGGCGAGACATTCCGTGCACTTGCCCTTTTTGACCTCTTCGGGGTCCATATTCAGGACGGCCCTCCCGTTTTCGATCTTCAGGACCTCTTTGGGGCATTCGGAGACGCAGCCCTTGGTCTCGCACTTGTCGCAGAGCTCGTGGTCGATGTATATCCTGCCCGTTATCGTCTCGAAGCTGTATTCTCCTTCCTTCGGAGTGTATTCCGAATAGGGTTTCGGGGTATGGGGTTTGCCGCCGTTTTTCTCGACGAGCTCCTTCAGCCTGGTTGCGCAGAAATCTGGCGAGTCGTCCCTGCCATAGCCCTCGACGCCCGCTGGCAGCTCCTTGAGATAGGTGTGGAGGATCTCGATGGCTTTCTCCTCGAAGTTGCCCCCGAGCCTCAGAACGGCCGGAATTTCAGGCCTTTCCTCGAGAAAGGCCTTCACGAAACCGCGGGCTGAGTGGAATTGTTCCTGGGAGGCGACTCCCGACCCCGAGGCGAAGTATCCGACGATGTTGGGCTGGGAGAGGATGATCTTGGCGGCCCTGTAAACCTTAGATGCCGGAGGATTTCCGCTGGTATCGCAGAAGTTGGCGATCTTGAAGCCGGCGTTAAGCACGGCGTCCATCGACATCATTGATCCGCCGCCGCCGGCGCCGTGAAAGCCGATGTGTTTCCCGTCGGGCGGGACCTTTTCCACCATCTGAAAGAAATAGAAAGTGCCCCTGTAATCCTTTTTCTCCACGCGATAGGCGATTTTTTCCAGCTCGGTGGCGGGCCTGTCGAACTCTCGGGCTATTTCGATCCCCAGCTCGGGGTGGCGATAGACGGCATAGTCGTCGACGGTGATGTGGCAATCGAGGGCGACGACGTTTCCGTCCTTCGTGAGGGCGAGGGGATTGATCTCGGCCGAGCGCGCATCGTAGCTCTTCATCACGTTGTAGAGCTTTGACAGGACTGAGCCGACTTTTATGATGAGTTTCCCCGTGATGCCGGCTTTTCTCGCGAGCTCACGGCCGTGATAGTCCTTGAAGCCGAAGAGGGGATCCACGTGCGATTTCGCGATGCTCTCGGGGTGTTCCCTCGCGATCTCCTCTATGCCGGTGCCTCCGATGCTGCTGAAGATAACCAGTGGCGATTTCTCGGCGTCGTCGACTATGATGCCGGCGAAGAACTCCCGCTCTATGTCGAGTTTTTCCTCGACGAGGATTTTCTCAACGGTGAAGTTTTTGACCTTCATGCCCAGGAGCTCACCGGCGATCCTCTTTACTTCATCGGCGTTTTCGGCGAACCTGATGCCTCCCAGGTTTGCCCTTCCCGTCACCCACGCCTGTATCTTGAGGACGACGGGATAGTCGATCTCACCAGCTATTTTCACGGCTTCGTCGGGGCTCCCGGCCACGCCTCCCCGGGGTATGGGGATGCCTTTTTCCTTGAGGAGTGACTTGCTCTGGTATTCGAAGAGTCTTGCCACGTGACACACTCCTTTTTGTGGCAGTAAGTATAAGGAAAAAAAGGTGTTAAATAAAGCGAAGGGCTGTCTGACCCGGGTGCGAACGGCAGGCCTGGGGTCGGGTCGTGCAGGTTGCACGACCCGACCCCAGGAAACTAACTGGAACACAGAGCGTTATAAAAAATGAGGACGTGCGCATAAAACATCAGCCCCTATGGAGCCTGAACACGTTGTGTCCCAACGGATCGGAGGCGAGCGAATTCGGAGGGTTTACTTCTTCCGTATCAAAGGGTTACTGGAATCGGGACACCCGGAACTCAATGCGCACATGTAAATATTTTCTAACTCCCTGGGAACTAATGAATTGAGGTGGGGTCGGGTCGTGCAGGTTGCACGACCCGACCCCAAAAGGATAAACTTAGGGGATGAAGTTGAGAGAGCTTCTTGAGCTTCGCTGTGAGCTCAAGGCGACATCGAGTAGGGGAGAAAAGGTCGCGCTCATCGCCGAATTTATCAGGGGAACCTATGGCGAGGACCTGCGGCTCGCTCTCGACTTTCTGGCAGGCCGCCTTCCGGGGATAGCCCTCAACGTCGGGCCGGCTGGCCTCAGGAAGGCCCTGAATGTCCCCTTTTTAGGAGGCAGGCCCACAGAGCTGAGCGAAGTATATCGTTATCTCAGAGAGATCGCTTCGGTGAGCGGTCGAGGCGCCGCTTCGCGGCGCCTCGACAAACTCAAGGAGCTTATGTCCAGGGCGTCGCAGGAGGAAAGGCGGTTCCTCGCCGAGCTGATCGTCGGGGAGGTTCGCCAGGGGGCAGGGGAGGGGCTCATCAGGGACGCGATCGCCCTGGCGAGCGGCAGGAGAAAGGAGGAGGTCGATGAGGCCTTCATGTTCGGCGGGGACATCGGTGAGGTTGCGAGAGTTTTCATGGAGACCCCCGATAAGTGGAGGGAGCTTTTTAGACCGGGGCTCTTCGTCCCCATAAGGCCGATGCTGGCCGAGAGTGCGCCCGATCTCGATTCGGCGCTCTCCGCCATGGAGAGTCCGGCCCTTGAGTTCAAGATGGACGGGGTGAGGGTTCAGATTCACAGGGATGGGGAAGATGTGAGGGTCTATTCAAGGCACCTCAGGGACCTGACCGAGAAGATGCCCGAAGTGGTCGAGCTTGTGCGCGGCATACCGGTTAAAGACCCCTTCATAATCGAGGGTGAAGTCGTGGCTTTCTCCGCCAACGGAAGGCCTCTTCCCTTTCAGTACACCATGAGGAGGATAGGCAGGAAGGGACGGTCACCCGCAGCCCTCCGGAGTCTTCCCCTCAAATTGTTTCTTTTCGACGTACTCTACCTCGGAGAGCCACTTCTCGATCAACCCTACAGGAGGCGTCTCGAAGTGCTCGGTTATCTCGAGGAGGCGGGACTGGAGGGAATGCCCAGGCTCATCGGGGCGAGCAAGGAGGAGGCTGAGGAGTTTTTGAAAAAGGCGATGGAACTTGGACACGAGGGGCTCATGGCGAAGAACCTCGAATCGCCCTATGTGGCGGGAACTCGGGGAAGTCACTGGCTAAAGATTAAGCCCGTCGAGACCCTCGATCTCGTCGTCCTCGCCGCCGACTGGGGCCATGGCAGGCGGAGGGGCTGGCTTTCCAATTACCATCTCGGCATACTCGACGGGGAGAGGAGGCGCTTTCTCATGGTGGGGAAGACCTTCAAGGGGCTTACCGACGATGAGTTCAGGTGGATGACCGAGAAGCTCCTTTTCCTGAAGGTGGCCGAGGATGGAGCGACGGTTTTCGTCAGGCCCGAGGTAGTGGTTGAGGTCACCTTCAACGAGGTGCAGAGGAGCCCTCACTACGATTCAGGTTTCGCCCTGAGGTTCGCCCGCATAAAGAGGATTAGAAAGGACAAGGGACCTCAGGAGGCCGACACTATAGACAGATTGCTGGAGATATACGAGCTGCAGCTCAGGCGCAAGGGAGGCCTTTCAACGGATCTCTAATTCGATTTTCTCGGGCTCCCATTCCACTAATTCTATTCCCTGGGGCAGAGTGAAGACCGGCTTCAATTTGTATTTGCCCTTTTCGAAGTTTTTGAGGTTAAGTATGGCCTTGATGTCGGTGGGTTTCAGGTTTTTCAGTTTTTCAGAAGGACCCTTCACTTTCACTTTCAACCTTTCGGTGCTCAGGGTTACCTTTCCCTTCCGCGGCGGTATGTATTTAAGCTTGATTCCCTCCAGCGTCTGTTCCTCAATAGGGACTATTTTGACTTTCACCAGCACGCTGTCGGGCTTGAGCCAGGAATCCTTGTAGGGCGGTACAAGACGAACTTTTTTCTCGAAGCTCTTCTTTTTCCCGGATATGTCGATCTCCTCGGTACGCACCTCTTTGTAGTCCCTGATGATCTGAGAGGGGCCGTAAAGATAAATTCGCCCGCTGTAAGTTGAGCCGAGATAGGCATGGCCGCGGGCTGGTTCGCCTTTGATGGCGATCCTGACCTTCACCCTTCTCCTCTCGAGCTTGTCGATGATGGCCTCAATTTTTTCGGGCTTGACACCCTGAATGGTGAACCTTCCCTGGTAGGGAGCTGATATCTTTTCGGGAGTGAGTTTCAGGTAATTCCTGCCGGGACGCACCTTTTTGAGATCCATGACGGCTTTGAGTTTCATAAGGGAGAGGAGAAGGAGGTCTTTCCCCCTGCCCCTGACCCGGGCCGTGGCTTCCTCGGGGAGCTCATTCAAGACGAAGAGGTTCTTGGGGAGCCCCCGATAAGAGATTTTCACCTTTATCTCGTGAACGTAAGTCTTTTCAGTAGTGGCGTGGAACCAGACGAGAAGAGCGACGAGGAGAGAGAAGAGCTTCAGGCCTGCATCTTTTGTCAGGTTATCTAGTCTCATGCTTCTTTGACCTTTATCTCAGGATAGAGCAGCTCCTGCAGGGCTTTTGAGAGGCTTTCCTTCGTGTGAGGGGGACTGAGCTCTCCGTTGACTGTATGTCTCACCGACATCCTCTCTTCGGAAGTGACTATTGCAATGGCATCTGAGACCTCGGTGACACCGACGGCCGCCCTGTGCCTCGTTCCGAGAGAAGGGCTGATCAGGGGGCTGTTGGAAAGGGGAAGTATAACCCTCGCAGCTATGATCTTGTTTCCACTTATTATCACGGCTCCGTCATGAAGGGGGGAGGGTGGCGTGAATATGGAGACTATGAGCAGTGCCGAGACTTTGGCATCCAGGGGAACGCCCGATTCCTCCACGTATTCCCTCAGCCCGATCTTCCTCTCTATGACGATGAGTCCGCCCATTCCGCGATCCCTCAGGGTGAAAGCGGCCTTCACGATCTCGGGAATGATGGGCTCCTCTTCCTGCCTGATTATGGAACGCACGGCAGGGTGCCTGCCGAGGGTTACGAGGGCCCTCCTTATCTCGGGCTGAAACACGATCACGAGGGTCACAAGGCCTATCGTCTTTAAAGTGCTTATGATCCAGTTGAGGCCTTCGAAATTGAAAAACTGGGCCAGGATCGCGAAGAGTATGATGATGACGAGGCCGAAGACCATGTACACGGCCCTGGTGCCCCTGAACAGCTTCAAGACCTCATAGGTTATGATCCACACAAGGAGCACGTCGAGAAGGTCTTTAACGCCGAAATTAAGAAACCCCATCTCGCATTGATTTTAAAGGAAAGAGAAAGCCACTTGCAAGAAACGGTTCTGTTGAAAAGCCAGGGGACATACTTTAAATTTGAGGCATGCCAGAATACGAAGCCGTTATAGGCCTTGAGATCCACGTTCAGCTCAAGACAAAGACCAAGCTCTTCTGCTCCTGTCCCAACGAATACGGAGCTCCTCCCAACACGCTGGTCTGTCCGGTCTGTCTTGGCCTCCCAGGGGCCCTGCCCGTCCTGAACAGGGAAGCCCTCGGGTTCGGGGTCCTCGCTGCCCTCGCCCTTAACGCCGAGATCCACAAGGATTCTGTTTTCTACAGGAAGAACTATTTTTACCCCGACCTGCCAAAGGGCTATCAGATCACACAGTACACAAGGTCCATAGCGACCGACGGCTACCTCGAATTTGAAGTAGATGGGTACAGGAGGAAGGTCAGGATCGAGAGGATGAACGTGGAGGAGGAGGCCGCCAAATCTACCCACACGGAGGACGGCTTTGTCCTTCTGGACTTCAACCGATCGGGCATTCCTCTGCTCGAGATTGTCACCTTTCCCGATATGAGGTCTCCCCGCGAGGCCAGGGTCTTCCTTGAAAGGCTCAAGGAGATACTGCGGTATATCGGCATATCCAACTGCGACATGGAGAAGGGCGAGCTCAGGGTTGATTCCAACATCTCGGTAAGGCTGAAGGGCCAGGAGAAACTCGGGGTTAAGGTGGAGCTCAAGAACCTGAATTCCTTCAAGTCGGTGGAGGACGGGCTTTCCTTTGAGATGAAGAGGCAGATGGAGCTCCTGAAGGCCGGCAAAAGGGTGGTCCAGGAGACGAGGCTCTGGGACGAGTTCGAGAAGGTGA
>JAGGUL010000088.1 GCA_021158525.1 Candidatus Hydrothermota bacterium
CAGGGCGAATGAGGTGATGAAAGAGATCAAGAACGGCGCCGATTTCGATGCTCTGGTTCAGAGGTACTCCGACGATACGGCCACGAAAGATCTGGGCGGTGACCTTGGCTGGATGCCCCTCGATGCCCTGCCTCCGGAGATCGTCAGCGCCATCAGAGAGATGAAGATAGGCGATGTCAGGGGGCCAATTCTCGCGGGTTTCGGTTATCACATAATCAAGCTCCTGGACATGAAGAAAGGGGGCAAACCGGCTTTCGAGGAAGTCAGCTCGGATATACAGAACATCCTCTATCAGAGGAAGCTGGACGAACGCCTTAAAAAGCTGATAGAGAGGCTCAAGAAAAAGTATTACGTGAAGAAGTACATTTAGTGTTCAGAGGGAAAAATGGATACCTCCCCTCTTCTGGGGGGCATGAGGGCGAAGACAGCGGGGCGGTGGATTTTGCTCGACAAAAAAGCAGGATCTGATTGGAGAAGCTCACCTTGCTCCTTTGCCCGGTACAGGAGGATTTTGTTCTCCCGGTTCTGAATGGGAAACCGTCGGGAGGAGCTAAGTCATTACCAGGCCGGTGAGGAAAGATAAAAGGGGGTACAGTTCGCCACTTTCTCCGCAAGTGGGCAAAGGAGAGGCAGCTGTCTTATAGTGTGACTCCCATAGGGTGATCCCTTGTGCGGGCCTGAATCTTAGTCGGGCCAGCTTCGTGAAGTTTTCCCCCAGGCCTCGAGTTGCCGTGATACGAGCCTATAGGGGCTTTAGCTCCGATGGGAGTACTTTCAGTGGCCCTGTCCAAACGGCTCATTTCCGAAGTAATGCACCTGGCCGAATTCTGCCGTCCACGAAAAATCGCATTTGCTGAGGAGTAAGACCGGTGTAGTCTCCGGAAAGAGGTTTTTAGGGCGGGAGGAAGCGAAGCTTCCTCCCGCCCAGGGGAGGTGCTCAGTCCGCCAGTACCATCTTGGTCAGGAGGTGGGAACCTGGCGTGCTCATTTCGCAGAAATATATCCCCGGTTTTAAAGATTTCCCCCTCCTGCTTCTGGCATTCCACCTTATTGTCATGTTGGTGCTGGATAAAAGCCTGTTCTCGAGGGGGACATCGACGAGTCGGCCGGAAGCATCGTAAATCTTCACAGTGACCGGCGTACCTATAGGGCCCACAAGATGGATTTCAGTTTCTTCCCTGAAAGGATTGGGGAGATTGAACAGGGCAAATCTGCTGTCCTCCAGCGTTCTCTCGCTCAGCCCCACGGGACCGTCGGAGATGACCAGATATGAATAATATTCGGGCCTGTGCCAGAGGCCCATCCCCAGAAGGCCGTTCAGATCGCCATCGAAGAGATCCCTCTCGCCATCGTAGCAGTAGAGCCAGATGCCGACTGTGTCTCCGAAGGAACTGTTGAACCTGGAGAAGCCGTTTAGCGCTATTGAGATCTCATAGGAAACGCAGCCTCCGGTCAGTCCCGACCTGTAGACGACCGAACTATCATAGACCCAGTCGTAGCTGAAGGAATCGGGGAATATCGCCCTGAAGAGCCCTAAGGCCGTGTCCTCGGAGAAATCGAACCAGAAGTTTCCCTCGGAGCCATCGGGATCCCAGGCGCCGTCCCTGTTCAGGTCGAAGTAAAGGCCTATCTCGTCGCTTCCGCCGATGCCGGTGCTGTCGTTGAAATCTATGATGCCGATGTAGAGGTTATGCCAATCGTTCATCAGGAGGAGCTTGACCGGTTCACCCGTGTAGTTATTGGCGATGTTGAGCTGGAGAGATGCAGCCCACTCCCCGGCGTTTATTATGCCGTCGATGGCGGGAGCACTCTCGGCCCAGCCCGAGATGTATGTGGGGTTTTCGTAGATCCTCAAGGGAGGAGATTTAACGTTATTATTACTGCCCCCCGGCATTCCCTGTCCCGCCAGGAAGTAGCTTATGCTCAGAAAAGCCGCCCAAACTCCGAAGGACTTCATTCATTACCCTCCGTTCGCTTCACTATTTGCAAAATGAATGCCACCCCTTATTCGCGCGAGATTTTCGATTTTCAGCGGGAAAAGCCCCTCCGTGCGTTGCCAGTTGATTTGCATTGTGCAAGACCATTGCGAAATTCAAGAGAGATGGGTTCTTGATTTTGCAGCCCTCAGTGGCCATTATTAAAGGCAGAGATGGCAGGACATGAAGATCTTCTCGATATGGAGGTGAGGTATCTCAAGGGCGTGGGGCCCAGAAGGGCTCAGCTCCTGTCCAGGCTTGGAGTCAAAAAGGTCCGCGATCTCCTTTATCTCGCGCCCAGGAGGTATCTGGACAGGCGTTTTATCACTCCCATAAAGGACCTTCGGCCCGGGACAGAGGCGACGGTTTCGGGAGAGATAGTCACCAAAGGGGTTAAGGTGCTCCGCGACGGGAGGAAAGCCTTCGTCCTGATCCTCAGGGACGGTACCGATTGGCTCGAGCTTATCTGGTTAAATCTTCCCCAGCTCGACAAGTTTTTCAAGGTCGGCGACTATCTCGTTGCTTCGGGCAAGGTTCGCTTTTACAGGGGGACTTTTCAGATATTCCATCCGGAATACGAGATACTTGATGGGTCGGGCGAACTGGAGACAGCCGGCGGAATAATTCCCCTTTATCCCTCGACCGAGGGCCTTAAACCCAGATTTATAAGAAGGCTCGTGAGCAATGTGCTGGCTCAGGTCGGCGAGCGGATACCAGAATCCCTCCCGGGATATCTGAGGGAGAAGAGGAAACTGATGAAACGGGGAGAGGCCATTTACAGCCTCCATTTCCCCGGAACCTTTGATGAGGCCGAGCTCGCCAGAAAGACCCTTGCTTACGAGGAGCTTTTTTATTTTTTCCTCCACTTGGGCCTCAGGCAGGTGGAGCGAAGCGGTCAGGGAATTCCCCTCGTCAAGAAGGAC
Source organism: Candidatus Hydrothermota bacterium (assembly GCA_021158525.1). GTDB lineage: Bacteria > Hydrothermota > Hydrothermia > B15-G9 > DRBW01 > DRBW01. The sequence goes on from JAGGUL010000088.1 coordinate 2,900, forward strand.
ACGATCGTGGACAGGTTTGTCGCCGGTCTCGGCTTCGAATTCACCCAGGCTCAGAAAAGGGTTATCGGAGAGATTCTGGAGGACATAAAGGGCTCAAAGCCCATGCACAGGCTTCTCCAGGGCGATGTGGGGTCGGGCAAGACTGTCGTGGCCCTTTATGCCATGCTCGTTGCTGTTGAGAACGGCCATCAGGCCGCCATGATGGCACCGACGGAGATCCTGGCCGAGCAGCACTTCATAGTGCTCTCCTATTACCTTCTGCCTCTTGGCGTCAGGGTGGCCCTCCTGACGGGCGGGATGAGGAAAAAAGAGAGGGAGAAAACACTCGAAGCCATAAGGAGGGGCGACGTCGACATAGTCGTGGGCACCCATGCCCTTATACAGGAAGACGTCGAATTCAAATCCCTGGCCCTCGCCGTCGTGGACGAACAGCATCGGTTCGGGGTACTTCAGCGCGCCGATCTCCTGAGAAAAGGCGTCGGAGAGAAAACCCCTCATTTTCTCGTGATGACGGCCACACCCATTCCAAGGACCCTCGCTCTGACCCTTTACGGGGACCTCGATCTCTCGGTTCTGGATGAGAAACCGCCGGGGAGGGGCGAAATCGTCACGAGATGGGTCAGGGAGAACAAGAGAGAGTCAGTTTATCAGTGGCTTTTTGAGAAGGTAAAGAAGGGACAGCAGGCCTACGTAGTGGCACCCCTTGTGGAGAAGTCAGAGAAACTGGAAGTAGAGGCCGCCGTTGAGCTTCACAAGAAGCTTTTGGCAGTCAAACCCGAGGGGATCGAGATAGGACTGATTCACGGCAGGATGAAGAAAGAAGAGAGGCAGTCGGTAATGGAACTTTTCAGGAAGGGGGAATATCACATCCTGGTGGCGACCACGGTGATCGAGGTGGGAATCGACGTGAAGAGAGCCACCATAATGGTTATCGAACACGCCGAGCGGTTCGGGCTCGCCCAGCTACACCAGCTCAGGGGAAGGATAGGCAGGGGGAGTCAGAAGTCCTATTGTGTTCTCATAACGCCCTACAGGGTTTCGGAGGAAGGCAGGGCGCGGCTGAGCGTCCTCGTTCGCACCACCGACGGCTTTGAGATAGCCGAGGAGGATCTGAAGATCAGGGGACCCGGAGAACTTGCCGGGACAAAGCAGCACGGGCTCCCGAATTTCAGGATCGCGGACATAATCAGAGATCACGAGATCATACGCATTGCCCGAGAGGACAGCAGGATCCTCCTGGAGGAGGACCCTTACCTTGTGAAGCCCGAAAACAGAGTGATTCGGGAATTTTTGCAGGAAAAGAGAAAAAAGGAGGCCTTTTATGTGGGTTAGAAAGATCTCTATTTCACTTTTGATCCTGGGCATTCTCGGTTGCGTGAGCTATGAGCAGTATGCCAGGGGAGATGCCCGGGATGTGATGATCGTTTTTGACGGAACGCTTCGCGAGGCGAGGTTTCTGAGAGATATCCTTCAGGATACCTTTTACACACCCCATGCGGAGCCCCTTTTCAACATTTATCCCCTTCAGGTGGAACAGTTTCAGAGCTACAGGGGATATAAAAACGTAGTTCTGCTCGCCACATACGGGGCTCGATCTTTTGAGCTGTTTCAGGAGGCCTTTGGCGAGAAGGGAAGCGGGATGTATAAGGGCAAAAACATCTTTGCCGACGGCGATTTCGTGATCGGGATCCTCGCCTCCGACGAGTATAACCTCCTTGACTTTCTAAATATCCACAAGGAGGAGATCAAGAACCTCCTCCTCGAAAGGGTGAATGAGCTCTATTCCAGGAAGACCTATTTCGCCGGCCATAACAAGAAGATGAAGAAAGAATTTGGAGAGAAATACGGGTTTACCTTCGATTTTCCCAACGGATGGGCCTATGCCATCGAGGATACGAATTTCGTCTGCATAGCAAAGCACTATCCTGACAGGTTCATGTCGGTTTACTTCGAGAGCTTTGAGAGGCCCCTTGAAAAAGAAGATCTCATCGCCCTCAGGAATTCTCTGGGGAAGAGGTATTTTGAGGGCGACAGGGTAGAGAAGGCCTACACCCGCGCTTCCAGGATCCCCTTCAAAGGGGTTCTCGCCACGAGGATCTACGGCGTCTGGCAGAACGACAGCCTGATAAGAGGCGGTCCCTTTGAGATGATCGCTTTTAACATGAACGGCAGATTTTACCTCATTGACATGGGGGTTTTCGCTCCTGAGAAGCTCAGGAAACTCGAGTATCTGATGAGGATGGAATTGATAGCCAGGACCTTCGAGATAGTCAGTCCTTAGCCTTTTTTAGCTTCTCGAGTTTGTCCTTTTTCAAGTGCTGCATCACGACTTTTCCGCACTTCGGGCAAACCCATTTGCGTTTCTTGTGATGGGTGCCCCTCGTCTCCTTCATCGGCGTTCCGCATCTCGGACAGAGCATCAATTATAATAATACTTGCGAGGTCGCCACGGTCAAGAGATTGAATCGCGATCGGTCTTACTGTGTGCCCCACTGGTAAAGTATTTCTGAGTTGTTATTCGCGGATGCAATGCGGCAGTTCGATGAGGCATGATTGCATGCCGGCCAGTCACCTGGAAGAGGTAACAGTGACTTGAATACAAGACTCATGGGAGATTTTTTAAAGAGTTTTTTAAGGAAACTTATGTGTTGACAAGGGGTTAATATGCCTTTATAAGCTTGGTGAAAATGCCTTATTTTTTGAAAGCTATTTAAAGGAGGTTAGAAATGCAGCAGGAACAAACAAATCGGGCAATCGATGTTATGTTGGAGAATCTGAGGAATCTTGCAGAAAATATTTATGCACTGAAGTCCTTGAAATTTCTGGCGATCAAAGAGGCTTTCTATTTCCATTATGAGAATTGCCAGAATTACAGAAATTACTGCGATATTTCTGGATTTTCTCCAGACGAATTAAATTTCTTTGAGGATTTATCGAAAATACCCCTATTGCCCCTTAATGTTTTTAAGGCTTACAAGGTTTTAAGCGTGGATGAGAGTGAAATAACCATGATTTCTAAGAGTTCGGGTACCAGTCAAAAATTCAGCATTGTTTATAGAGACGAGATTACCCTGAGGAGGCTCGAAAAAGGCTTGTTTTACGTTCTTGACCAGCTTGTGAGTGGGTTCAACAAAGGATATGTTGCCATGCTGATTCCTCTGCCTGATGAGTCTGACACATGGATGGTACAGATACTGTCGAGGGTATTCCCTAAGTACTTTGAAGATGGAGATTATTTTATAAAGGGCGGAGAATTGGATTTCAAAGGCTTTTTGCAGAGGTTAATGGACCCCGGAACTCCGCGCCCGAGACATCTTTTTGGCCCACCCTTTGTGCTTCTGAAAATCGCCGAGATCATGAAGAAGAGAGGGATCGCTCTCCAGCTGGATGAAGACAGCATCATATCCACTGGCGGAGGGTGGAAGATGTATGAAGGAAATAAAATCGATCAAAAGGATTTCAGACAGATGATTTCCAATGTTTTCGGCGTGCCCGTTGAGAACGTCAGGGATGCATTGAATTGTACGGAAATCAACACCTGGATGATCGACTGTCGCTGTTTTTACAAGCACATTCCTCCCTGGTTGCACGTCACTATAAGGGATCCTGAAAATCCGGAGAAAGAAGTACCACATGGAGAAGAAGGCCTCATCGCTTATCTCGACCCCCTGTCCAATTCGTATCCTGCTTTTGTTCTCACCGATGATATAGGCAGGTTAGCTGTGGCGGAAGATCAGAAGTGCTCGTGTGGCATGAGCGGGCCCTGTTTGCATTCAGAGATCAGGAGAGCCAGTGGTGCGGAAAGCAGAGGATGTGCGCTTAAACTTTCTCAATACTCATCCTTAGAAGGCAATGGTCGAGCTTGAATTACCCTTTGTAATCTGCGGTGAGGTCAAAGAAGGGAGGGATACCTGTCTGAGCTTCAATCGTGATAAAGATTATAACCTGTTTTTGCCCTCACTGTGCGAAGATGATATAACCCAAATTGCGAGCATTGATTCGACAGGTGAACTTTCCGTTCGAGAAATAGTTTCCTTTCTGTGCGAAGCAGGAAGACTTTGGAGGGATAGAGAGTATAGATGGAGAGCATTGGCAAGCGATATCGCTTCTGTTACAACTGGTTACAGCAAACAGATGATTGATCTCAGCTATGATATGTTATCGGAAGTTCTCAATGAGGATTTCCTGTTGAGATTGCTCGAAGTCGAAATGCGCGATATTGAATTTCTCGACAGATGGGTAAAACTGGGGGAAGCAGATGTTCACGCTGTTCCTCTGGGAAGAATACTGCACGTGTTAGCGGGAAATGTTCCCTTAGTCAGCCTTGTTTCGTACTTGATGGGAATTCTGACTAAGAATTCCAACGTCCTGAAAATCCCTACTGGGGATCCGGCTACTTCTATTTGTTTGTGTCTGACATTCAGGGAGATCGACCCATCTCATCCAGTAACTAAGACCTCATCTGCTGTATATGTGGAGCATGATTCTGACTATTTAACCAGGTTGTTTGAAATAGCAGATGGAGTGTGTGCCTGGGGCGGAGGATCGGCGATCGAGGCGTGCAGAAGGAAATGCAGGCCTGGTGTGCCTTTTCTGGATTTCGGGCCAAGGAAGAGTCTCCAATTTATAAGTCGAGAAATCTATGCAGACGATGAAGTCCTTAAAACAGCTGCGTTGAAGGCTGCCCAGGATTTGGTCATGTACGACCAGCATGCCTGTCATTCCCCCCAGATTGCCTTTGTTGAAAGTCCAGCGGAACTTTTTTGCAGGGCACTTGTTGAAGCTCTTGATGAGGTAGAAACATTTTTGCCCAGGGGGTACATGTCCATTGAAGAGAAGGCCCAGATAACCCTTGAGAAAGCCATGGCCCTTTTCAGTAATGGGAAAGTTTACTGCTCTCGAAGTAAAAACTGCGCTATCATTCTTGTTCCGGAACTTCAGCGGGGTTTCATTCATCCGCTTTCGAGAACTCTCTTTGTCGTCGAAGTGGAAAAAATAGAAGATGCTGTGCATTTTATCGATTCTTCTGTATTGGTGGTTGCCTTTTCCTCTGAAGAGAAACAGGAAAAATTAAAAGGTGAGGTTGTATCCAGGGGAGCCCACAGGCTGACTGTTTTGGGCAAAATGGCGCGTTTCCCTATTGGTTATCCTCAAGAGGGCAGGTTTAATCTTTCTCGGCTTGTTAGATGGGTAGCCAAGGACAGATGAAATAACCCTGATCTCGGTTCGGCATTCCCTTTCCTTGACCTGATAAGCTTTCTGTAGTAAAATAAAGCGCTTACAAAGGGAGGATCGATGGGCCTCAAACCCGACACCTGGATCGAGCAGATGGTGCAGAAATATGCGATGATAGAGCCTTTTGAA
>JAGGUL010000035.1 GCA_021158525.1 Candidatus Hydrothermota bacterium
CAAGGTTAACGAACCTTCAATGACCCTTTTGAGGACGATGTATCTCTTCATGTCAGCCTCCGTAAGTGTGTATTTCTGCATTCTTATTTCCTCCTACTGATCTTTTGAGCAGGAGGATTATACCACAAATGTGACATTCTAAAATGGTAATTAAATGTAACATCTCAAAATAGTAACCACATCAACTGAGCTGGAAAATTGACATATCATCGTTTTTACACGATACTCATAAATCAATACAAGGAGGAAACAATGGGAATGAAGCCTTTCTTTCCCTCCGGCAGGGCAACTGTCATGCCTGCATCCCCCATTAGAAGGCTTCAGCCGTTTGCCAACGATGCCAAAAAAAGAGGCATGCACGTCTACCATCTTAACATAGGCCAGCCCGACATCCCCACCCCCGATAGCATTTTCGAAGCGATGCATTCCTATAGCGAGAAAGTCCTGGCCTACGGGCCCTCCGAGGGCCTGAAGTCGCTGAGAGAAACATTATCCAGATATTTCTCCAGATACAGCATTGAGATCTCACCCGATGAGATTTTCATCACCACCGGCGGAAGCGAGGCAATTCTCTTCGTGATGATGACCATCGCTGATCCCGGCGATGAAATAATTGTGGCCGAGCCCTTCTACACCAACTATAAGGGCTTCGCCGTGATGAGCGGCGTGCGGCTCGTTCCTGTATCGACATCGGTGGAAAAGGGCTTTCATTTACCTCTGCCCGAGGAATTCGAGAAAAAGATCACAGAGAAGACAAAAGCCATTCTCATAGCTTCGCCGAACAACCCCACCGGAACGATCTATACTGAGGACGAGATAAGAGGACTTGCCGATATCTGCCGGAGAAGAGGCCTGTTTCTGATCGCCGATGAGGTCTATCGGGAATTCACCTTCGATGGAAGAAAACATTTCAGTATCCTGGAAATCGAGGATTTCCAGGATAAAGCCATAGTTGTGGATAGCATATCGAAAAGGTTCAGCGCCTGTGGAGCGCGCATAGGTTTTATCGCCACGAGGAACAGAGAACTTCTCAAATACGTCCTGAAATTCGGCCAGGCCAGGCTGTGCCCGCCGACGATGGAACAGATAGGAGCAATAGCCGGCTTCGAGAACATAGACAGGTTTTTAAATGACACTATCAGGGAATACGAGGCGAGAAGAGATGTAGTTTACGACGAGATAAAAAAGATCGACGGCGCCTTCACGCTAAAGCCAGAAGGTGCCTTTTACACCGTGGTAAAACTCCCGGTGGAGGATGCAGAGACCTTTGCCGAGTGGATGCTGAAGGATTTCAGCCTCGATGGTAAGACCACCATGGTGGCCCCGGCCGAGGATTTTTACGCCACTCCGGGAAAGGGCAAGGACGAGATCAGGATCGCCTATGTGCTGGAGAGAGACAAGTTACGTGATGCCATGAGGATATTGAGGGAGGGGCTCAAGACCTTTTTGAGCAAGGGAGGAAGATAAAATGGCTGGAAACATGTGGTCCGGACTCCTCGAGAAAATCGACGATTACCGATGGATGATCCCGAAAAGCTACAAGTCCGGAATGAGGGTACCGGGCGTAATCTACGCAGACAAAGAGCTCCTCGAACAGATCAGGAAGGATCAGGCACCCGAACAGGTGGCTAACGTCGCCACGCTCCCCGGAATCGTAAAGTGGTCCCTCGCCATGCCCGACATTCACTGGGGCTATGGTTTTCCGATTGGCGGGGTGGCTGCCTTCGACATCGAGTCCGGCGTGATCTCTCCCGGGGGAGTTGGCTACGACATAAACTGCGGAGTCAGGCTCCTCAGGACCAATTTAAAAGCGGAGGAACTCAAGGGAAGGCTTGAAAAGCTCCTCGACATCATATTCAGGAATGTACCCGCCGGCGTGGGAGAAGGAGGCAAAATCCGGGTTTCGGAGAGCGAGCTCGAAGAGGTAATGGTTCAGGGAGCAGAGTGGGTAGTGAGCAAGGGATACGGCAAGAGGGATGATCTCGAGAGAATCGAGGAAGGAGGAAGACTCAAGGGAGCCAACCCCTCCAAGGTATCGCCGAGGGCGCGTCAGAGGGGAAAACCTCAACTGGGATCCCTTGGAGCGGGCAATCATTTCTTGGAGATACAGGTGGTTGAGGAGATCTATGACGAGAAAATAGCCTCTCATTTCGGGCTCGAAAAGGGACTTGTGACCGTCATGATCCATACCGGTTCGAGGGGCTTCGGGCATCAGATCTGCGATGACTACGTGAAGATACTCGGGCGCGCCATGGATCGCTATGGAATCAGGGTGCCCGACAGACAGCTGGCTTCCGTTCCCTTCAAATCGAGGGAAGGCCAGGATTACTTCGGAGCCATGGCCTGTGCCGCCAACTACGCCTGGGCAAACCGTCAGTTTATAACACACTGGGTCAGGGAAAGCTTCGAGCAGGCCTTCGGCATGAGCTTCGAGGAACTCGGAATAGAAATTATCTACGATGTGGCTCACAACATCGCCAAAGTGGAAGAGCACATAGTAAATGGCAGAAAGATGAGACTCGTCGTCCACAGGAAGGGCGCTACCCGCGCTTTTGCCAAGGGCCATCCTTCCCTGTCGGGGCGTTACCGGGAAACAGGGCAGCCTGTCTTAATCCCGGGAGATATGGGAACAGCTTCTTACGTTCTCGTCGGAACGGAGAAGGCGATGAGGGAAACCTTCGGTTCCACGTGCCACGGCGCCGGCAGAGTCCTCTCCAGAAAAGCAGCACTCAGAGCAACCAGAGGACGACGCATAGAAAACGAATTGAGGGCCAGGGGAATTCTCGTCAGGGCCCATTCCTTCAAAACCCTCGGCGAGGAGGTGCCCGATGCTTACAAAGACATCGACGTAGTCGTTCGGGTCGTCCACAATGCGGGAATATCCAGAAAGATAGCTAAAATGCAGCCCCTGGGTGTCGTCAAGGGCTAAAACAGAAAAAAATACTCGCCTCTCCCGAAAAGGAGCTAAACCACCACGAGGTTTTCTATGTGTATTTCTTCGGCGACTCGAGCCCTTTGAGCGCCCTGAGCGCCGCATATGCGAGGGCTTCGAGCTCGTTCTCTCCGGGGATCACCTCAACAGGAGCTATCCAGGAGATGTACCCCTTTATATCCTCCACTATCTTCGGCGACCTCGCCATTCCCCCGGTTAAAATTATAACGTCAACTTCACCCCGCAATGCCGCCGCCATAGCACCTATTTCCTTCGCGATCTGATAGACCATGGCCTCGTAGACCAGCCTGGCTTTGTTGTCTCCGGCCTCGATCCTCTCCTCAACCTCTCTGAGATCGTCGGTTCCGAGGTATGCAAGAAGCCCCGCTTCCCTTGTCACTTTCTTCAACAACTCTCTCTCAGAGTATTTCCCCGAAAATGAAAGCTTAATAAGTCCTGTGGTGGGCAGTGTTCCCGCACGCTGAGGAGAGAAAGGGCCGCCGTCGTTGGCATTGTTGACATCGAACATCCTTCCCTTCCTGTGGGGGGATATGGAGATCCCGGTCCCCAGGTGGGCAACTATCATGTTCATCTCATCATAGGCCTTCCCGCGAGAGGAAGCCACCTTCTTGGCCACGTATTTCGTGTTGAGGGCGTGGGAAAGGCTGAGCCTGGGAAGTTCCGGCAGGCCCGAAAGCCGCGATACTTCGTCGAATTCATCAACGGAAACGGGATCCGCGAAGAAAGCCGGAATGCCGTGGGGAGAAGCGAGCTTATAGGCGATAAGGGCCCCGAGATTTGAGGGGTGATCGGCCTGCACCTTCCCCTCCTCTATATCCCGTATCAGCCGTTCGTTTACCCTGTATATTCCACCCTGAAGGGCTTTGAAAGCGCCGCCGCGTCCAATAACGGCGTCCAGTTCAGAGGGTTTCATCCCCTCCTCCTCAAGAAAATCCAGGACGGCCTTCTCCCTCATCTCAAGCTGATCGATCGTGGTCTCGTACCTCCTGAGTTCCTCGGAATCATGCCGAAGCTCACGCTCCTTGATTTTCTTTTCATCTTCGAAAAGGCCTATTTTTGTGGAACCAGCTCCTGGATTTACAACCAGTATCCTGTACATTTTAGCTCCTCCCCGCTATCGCTTCCATTTCGACGAGGGCACCCTTTGGAAGAGCCGAGACCTCGACAACCGATCTCGCCGGGTAAGGCTCCTCGAAAAATTCAGCGTAAATGTCGTTTATCTTTCCGAAAGCAGAAATATCCGTCAGGTAAATCGTCGTTTTTACCACATTTTTCGGCCCAAGAGAGGCTGCCTCCAGGATCGACCTGAGGTTTTTCAGGATCTGGCGAAACTGCGAGCCCATGCCCTCGAGCAACTCTCCGCTCTGAGGCTCAATGCCGATCTGACCGGAAATAAAGAGAAATTCGCCAGCCCACAGTGCCTGAGAATACGGACCTACGGGGCTGGGGGCTTTATCCGTATTTACTACGTTCATCTCAAGTCCCTCCTTTATAATGTACATTGACCCTTCGAGAACGCTTGAATTATAATAAGGTCAGGAGGTCAAAATGGAAAGCATAATAAAAAAGGCGCTGGAACTTGCGGCAGTTGAATATCTCGACATCCATCTGGAGGAAAGTGTCATAACCCAAATAGTTTATTCGGGGAAAGAACTCGAGAAGGCCGGCACCAACAAGAAAAAGGGCGGGTCCGTCAGGGCTTTCCACAGAGGGAGCTTCGGCTTCGCCACATTCAACTCCATCGATGAGCTTTTCAAGGCAGTTGAGGAAGCTCAGAGGCTCGCCAGGATCTCTGAGACGAAGGGCCCCGGCCTCAAAAGGGTAGATCCCGTGAAGGACAGGGTGAAAGCACATGTAAAGGACAACCCTCTCGAACACAGCCTCGAGGAAAAGGTGGACCTGGCCCGGAGATACAACGACATCATTCTGGGAGCTGGAGAGAAGGTACAGAGTTCCAGGGTGCTTTACGAGGACAGGTTGGTAAAGACCTATTTTTACTCCACCGAAGGGACAGAGCTCGAGATAGAAAAAATCTACTGCGGAGTGAGCTTCGCCTCCTTCGCCCGGGATGGAAGCAACGTGCAGATGGCCTTCAACTCCTTCGGCGACCAGAGAGGTTTCGAAACCGTTCTCAACCACGAGACCGACGTGGAAGAAGTCGTCAAACATTCCCTCGACCTCCTGAAGGCCGAAAAGGTGGAGGGGGGAGTTTACACCGTGGTACTCGACCCGAGAATAGCGGGAACGTTTATCCACGAGGCCTTCGGGCATCTTTCCGAGGCAGATCACATGGCGCGCAATGAGAAGCTCAAGAAGATAATGGAGAGGGGCGCCCGTTTTGGCCCCGATTACCTCAACGTCATAGATGACGGAAGCATGGTGGGCGAGAGGGGCTACATAGGCTACGATGACGAGGGAGTCAGGGCGAGAAAAAACTACCTCATAAAGGACGGGGTTCTGGTCGGCCGGCTTCACTCAAGGCAGACAGCCGAGCTCATGGGGGAAGATGTCACGGGGAACGCCAGGGCCATCGATTTCAGCTATATGCCCATAGTCAGAATGACGGTAACTCACATAGACAGAGGAGATAAGGATTTCGACGAACTCCTGGAAGGAATAGAAAGAGGACTCTACGTGATAGGAGCGCTCGGAGGGCAGACGGAGCTGGAGATGTTCACATTTTCTGCAGAGAGAGCCTATAAGATAGAGAACGGCAGAATTGGCGAGATGGTCAGAGACGTGGTTCTCTCCGGCAACGTCTTTGAAACTCTCAAGAACATCGAGGGAATAGGCAAAGACCTCGTGCTCTTCGGGGGACTCGGAGGCTGTGGAAAGAGAGGACAGTTTCCCCTGCCCGTCTCCGACGGATCGCCCCATATCAGGATCAAAAACGTGGTGATAGGGGGAAAATGAAAATGGATAAGATCTTCGAAACGCTGAAAAAGAAGGATCTGGAAGGTTTTGAGGTCTACTTCGAGGAAACCGAAAGCAACCCGATAATTTTCGAACAGAATGAATTACAGTCCTTAGAGAAAAAATTCGATCGCGGCGTCGGCGTGCGGGTGATTCACCGCGGACGCCTGGGGTTTTCCTCGACCAACGATCTCGAAAGACCAGATGAGGTAGTCGAGTACGCTCTCGAATCCGCAAAATACGGAGAAAAAGTCAATTACACCTTCCCCGGTCCTCCGGAAACAGAGAGGCTCCAGATCTATTCCGATGAGGGATGGCCCGAGAGCGAGAGAATCGAAATCGGAAAGCGCATACTTGAGGAACTCAAAGGTCTCGCCAAGGACGTGAAGATAGACATGGAGCTCAACTACAGCCGCAAAAAAGTCCTCATCCTCAACTCGGCAGGCCTCAGGGCTAAAATGGAAAAGACTTTTTACTCCTTCGAAATCAGCGGATTCACCATAACTGAATCGGGGTTTGTGTGGGTTTACGAACAGAAAGCTTCCCTCAAACCGCTCCCGCCCTTCGATGATCTGATAGGAAAATTGTTGGAAAAACTCGAACACGCAAACCGAACGGCGCGCTCAAAGAGCGGCGAGTTAAAAGTGGTCTTCGCGCCTCAGGCGCTGTTTTCCCTGATCCGGCCCTTTGCGGTCGGACTGAACGGGAAAAACATCGCCAAGAAGATATCACCCCTCACCGACAGGGTGGGCGAGAAAATAATAGGCGAAAACATAACTTTTATCGACGACGGCACCAAGCCCTGGAGCTGGGGGACTCGTCCCTTCGACGACGAGGGAATCCCCGTAAGGAAGAGGTTCCTCATAGAAAAGGGAGTCCTTCGCGGATATCTCCTCGATCTCAACACCTCATCAAAAGTGGGAATGCAATCGACCGGCAATGCATTCAGAAAATACACCTCTCTCCCATCTCCTTCCTTCAACAACCTGATAATAGAGCCCGGCGAAGTCCCCTCGTCGGAGATCCTCAAAGATCTGGACTATGGCATCGTCGTGCATTCTGTGATAGGAGGGGGACAGTCTAATTTGCTGGCAGGCGATTTCTCCCTCAACATCGGCCTCGGCTTCCTGGTCGAAAACGGAGAGATAGTAGGGAGGGTCAAAGATACAATGGTGGCCGGGAACGTATATGATTGTTTCAACCGGGTCTATGCGATTTCAAAAGATACTGAGGCGCTGGGGCCATACATACTTCCTTACATAGCCTTTGAAAAGTTAAGCGTCACCTCAAAGGAGTGAGAATGCAGCTCATCCTGTTGCTCTTTGTCTTCAACTTTGCGAGGGTCGAGGTCGCTCTCGGCTATGGCCTTCCCATCGGTTCCGCCGAATCGACCCTGCAGAGCGAGGTCAACATGAGATTTCGGCTAATGCCCTTCCGCGTTATGAAGACGGAACTGGGGTTTTCTGCGGGGATCTCACGCCATACAGGCAGGAATGACGTTTCCTATGGTATCGATGAAATTACGGGCGCGATCGTCGCTCGTTTCTATCCGGGTCTCGCAGGGGATAAGCTCGCCATCGAGATGTATCTCGGAATCGGCACAGCCCGCAGATACATGAATGACTTCTCCGAAAGGGGAACCTTGATGGTCATAGGTGCCGGACCGTCCTTTCGGGTTCTGAAAGTGGGTACCAGGGAGGTTGCTCTGTACGCCGATTTCAGCAGCAGGCCCGGAAGAAAAAAGGGCATGTCTTGCGTGGAGTCAGGCGTCCGAATCTCGCTATAAAACGATGGAACAGAGAAGCTGGGTGGAAATAGATTTAGGGGCTCTCAGCAGGAATTTCGAGAAGCTAAGCAAGCTCGTCTCCCCTTCGAGGATCGCGCCGGTTGTCAAATCCAACGCTTACGGCCACGGCCTGGTGAAAATCTCGAAGGCCCTGGAGCCAAAGGTTGACCTTCTCGTAGTAGGCAATCTCGAAGAAGCCCTTAAGCTTCGGGAGGCGGGCATCAAAAAGGCGATCCTCATCCTCCTACCGCTCTTCGATCCCCTCAGCATCCGGGAGACCATCAAAAACGGCTTTGCTTTTTCCATATCGTCGAAAAGCGTGATCCCCGTTATCGAAAACGAGGCGAGAAAACTGAGAAAAGAGGCCGCGGTCCACCTGGAAATAGATACCGGTATGTCCCGCACCGGCATTGCTCCCGAGGAGTTCGATGAATTCATAGCGGCACTGATGCTATCACCCTATGTTCGCTTGAAGGGCATCTACACTCATTTCGCCTGCGCGGAAAAGGACCTGGATTCGGTCGAGAGACAGCTCGACCTTTTCCTGAGCTGCGTGAAGCGCCTTCCCAATCTCAATTCCAGGGTGGAGCTGCACGCATCCAACAGCGCCGGCCTCGTCGTCAGGAGAGCGCACCTCGATTTCGTCAGAATCGGTATATCGCTGTACGGGCTCTATCCCAACGGGAAACTCAGGAATCTTGTCAAGCTCGAGCCTATTCTGAGCCTGAAATCCCACATTTTTCTCGTGAAAAGGATAAAAAAGGGACAGGGCATAAGCTACGGACACACCTTCATAGCGCCCAGGGACATGAAAATAGCCGTTCTGGGCATAGGCTATGGCGACGGCTATATGCGTCAGCTCTCAAACAAAGCCGACGTGATCATAAAGGGGCGCAGGGCCAGGGTCGTCGGCAACATCACGATGGACTTCACAATGGCCGACGTCAGTCATATAGAAGACGTGAGGGAAGGCGACGTGGCAGTCATTATCGGCAAAGAAGGCGACGAGAGGGTTACGGCCGATGAGCTGGCCGCCATTGCAGGCACCATAAACTATCACATACTCACTTCCATCAGGGAAAGCATTCCCCGCTTCTACATCGAAGAGGAGGGCGTCAAGCCTCTCACCCTTTTCTCCAGCGAGAGCTACAGGGGTTAGATACTGCCGCCCTTTATGTAGTTGAGAACTTTTTTGATCAGAGGGATATTGAGCTCCGTCTAAGATTCGAAAGGGCCCGAGTACGCCAGCTGCGCCTGCCCGAGATCGTAGCAGGTTGAATTTTCCACATTTATGAGCAGCCCTCTGAGCCCACTTTCCCTGAACTCCTCCTGATGCTTCACATAGAAGGGCTCGCAGCAACTTCCCACATATTCCTTTATGCCGCGTTTCCTGAGCAGCTCGAAATGATCCATCAGGTCCTCAAAGGTCAATATGGTGGTGACCTCAAGTCCCGCCTCCCCGGCGAGAAGATATCCATCATCCCCGAAGGCTGACCATTCCCTGCCCTTCACGTAAGGGCATTCGATCTTTCTCGCGCAGTGTGGGAAAAGGAAAATCGAGGGTTCAAATCTCTCCCCCGGCTCGAAATTGACGCTGAAGAGATTGTTAGCCTCCTCTGGAGTGAATCCTTCCAGGACCCACTTCCACTTGTAGAAAACCTCCTCAAGGGCACCCTTAAAATCCTCCGCCCCCGGAAGGTTTCTCTCCTCGAAAAATCTCTCCACAACCCCCAGGATCCGCTCTCTCTGAAAGGGGATGTTTTTCAAGAGCCTTTCGAGATCATATATAACCCTGTAAGGCTCGATGAAGAAATCCCCGGTGATGATCGTCGTCCTTACCATTTTCTGCGCCGCGTTGACCACCATATTGACACGGATCGTCCCGAAATCCGACCTGTAAGTCCCGGTGAGCATCCCCTGACTTCTGTCGGGGAGCTTCACCCGCCTTATCCATTCTTCCGAAAGGAAAAAGGGCAGGTACTCCTCTATTTTTCTCAATTCGAAGTCCTTCAAAGCGTCCTCGAAGGTGTTTATGCCCAGTCTCCTCCTGAAACCTTCCCTCAAAGCTGCCTTTATCTTCTCCCTGTCGGGAACCCTCCCGAGCTCCATCTCGACGCACGTCACCCTCTCCCTGACAGAATCAACCTCTTTGGGTTTCAATTTCTCGATGGGCACTTTAAGGGCATAGAGCATGTCCTCGATCCTGTCCTCCACGAGGAGAGTGCCCTGAAACAGGAAGGCCTTCCCGAGGGAAATCCCGCCCATCCCCGATATCTTTCGGCCATCGACCTCTATGTCGTTTCTGGGCTTGAACTCAGCCCTGATGCCGAGAGTTCTGAGGCCCTCCGCCACCGCTTCTCCGAAAACCCTGTAGAGCGCTTCAGGTCTATAGGGAAAAAGCTCCAGGGGCGCGATTATCTCCCACCCCACCTGGGATGGATCGAAGTAAATGGCTCCGCCTCCCGTGATCCTTCGATTCACATCGATTCCCTTCCTCAGACAGTAATCCTCCCTGACTTCCTGTTCGACGGCCTGGAAATATCCGACGAGCGTGCAGGCTGGACGGAAGGAGAGGAACCTGAGCACAGGCCCCGGGTTTCCAGCCTGCAGCTCGAGCAGCGCCCTGTCGGACGCCATATTCCACGCTGCGCTTTTAAATCCCGTGTCTATTTCCCTCATCAACATCGCCTCACCCTACCGAGCAACAGGTGTATTTGAAATTGAGGACGTAACCCATTTCCTCTGCCTTTTTAAGAGCCCTGTCGGACCAGAGTGCCATCCTGTCTATTAGGCCCTCTGAGATAAGGCGTTCCTCGAGCTCGTACCTGTACCTCCCCCGGGGCCTCGCACAGCCCAGGGCAACGGTTCTGAACATATCCCTGGCAGCCCTGAAGACCTCGAGCACTTCCTCAATAGGCGGAGGGTCCACAGGGATTATACCGGGCATAAGAACCACCAGCGTGACTATGCATGGATTATAGGGCCTTAACATCTCCAGGGCCCTGAATTCTCCCTTGATCTGGCCCCTGTGTATTCCGACGACGATATGGGGGATGACTTCAGGACCGTAGTGAAAGAGGTTGTGGATGGTCTCCTCCATCCTCTCAAAATCGCTGAGCCTGTATATCTCCCTGTAGGTGTCGGGGTCCCCGACGACGTCGATCAGGACCTGTCTTATCACCGTCTTTCCGAGATCGCGGGCAGTCTTCTCATCCACATAAAGTCCTGCATGGGCCGTTATATAGAGCGAGGTATCGATTCCGGCAAGTAGCGGGAGGTATTCCCCCCATGGCAGCCTGCCCTCCCTATCGCATCCGCCGCTGAGAAGGACCCCCAGCATCCCCTCCGCCTCGAGTTTTCGAAGGGTTTCCAGGAGCTCCCCGGGACACGAAACGTGATACATGTTTTCGAGCAGGTAGCCCTTGCAGTGGAGGCAGTTCAGGGAACAGTTCCTGCCCGTGATGGAAATCGCCGGATATCTCCCCCTTCGGCCGTCAATGGTTATCATGCCCGGGAGAAAGCAATCCAGGACTCTTCCACCGCCCTTTTCAGATCTTTCCATCTCTCCTCCAGTATCACTCTTTTCTCATACCTTCTTCTCAGGAATCCACCATAAGTCCTGCCGATGATTTTATCATAATCTTCGGCTGAGAGATCGCCGTTCGCAACGCGGGCGGCGAGTTTTCCTGCATCCCATGCTGAGGCTATTCCCGCGCCCGTCAGGGGATCGGTAAAACCACCGGCGTCCCCGACGAGAATCACGTTCCTCGAGATGCGCGATCTCAGCCCGAAGAGGGGGATCAGCCCGGCGGAGAAGGAAAGCCTCCTGTCCTCCACAAG
>JAGGUL010000114.1 GCA_021158525.1 Candidatus Hydrothermota bacterium
AGAAGGCCATGATATCAGTTCCAGAGAGGACCTCCACCTCCTCATCATCGCGGGATCTCACCAGGTCAAACACGTTTCTGGGGAGAATCGCCTGGAAATCGACGGAAATGTCAAGTTTTTTCTTCCAGAGACCAAGCTTGTGTGAATCGGATGCGACAAAGCGCATCTCGTTGCCCGCCATGTGCCACAGAACTCCTGTCAGGAAAGGACGGGGATCCTCTCTGGCGGCGCAGAAAGAAACCTTATCGGCACCCTTAAGGACGAACTCCCTCTTGACCTTGAACCGCTGGCCGCTTGTTATCTCCTTGAACCTCGGGAAATCCTCGGCGGACCTCGTGACGAGAGAGAAGACTCCGTTTTCCTTGACGAGCCTCAGGGTGTTGCTGACGTATTCGACGGTCAGAGTTGACGGGGGCAACACGCTTACCACATTAATGAGGGCTTTGCCGGGGACCGTGCAGCTGCCTTCCTCCTTACTGTCGATCAGGATGGTCTCTTTGACCGAGAAGTCCAGGTTCGTGGCCGATAGGGTGAGCTTTCCGCCCTTGACCTCCATGAGTATGTTCTGAACGATGGGTAGAGTCGTTCTCTGCGGAAGGGCCTTGGAAACATCACTGAGAGCCCTGATGAAGTCCTGTGTCGCCACCGTGAATTTCATTACTCAAATACCTCCTTGCTGTTTTTCAAAATCTTTAAGAAAAGTATTAGTAACCCCCTGTATAAAACCCCCAACTCCTTTATTCTCGAGGTACTTATCCCTGTTGAAAAACTGTTGAGAACTCATAGCGACCTAAGAATCTCCTTTGCCTTTTCGATTTTTTCCACAATATCCTCACCATCTTCCACAAGCTTTTCCACCTTCTCTATGCTGTGAATGACCGTGGAATGATCCCGTCCGCCGAGGCTGTAACCTATTGATTTAAGGGACATTCCCAGCATGTGCCTCATGAGATACATGGCGGCCTGCCGCGCCTCCACTATTTCCTTTTTTCTCCGTTTTCCCTTGATCTCCCTGGCCGGGATGTTGAAAGCCTGGGAAACGGCCTCGATGATGTCGGTAACCTCCAGCCCGCGTGACTCCTTTATCATGTCCCTGAGTATTTCCTCGGCGACCTGGAGCGTGATGGGCCTTTTCGTCAGGGAATGAAAGGCCGCTATCCTCACGAGGCAACCCTCGAGCTCCCTTATGTTCTTCCTGACTTTCTGAGCTATAAAATGGATGATCTCGTCGTTCAGGTGAATTCCCTCTTCCTCGCATTTCTTTCTGAGAATCGCCATTCTTGTCTCGAGGTCAGGCGGTTTTATGTCCACCACGAGACCCCATTGGAAACGGGAAACCAGCCTTTCCTCAATCGAAGGTATCTCCTTGGGCGGCCTGTCGCTGGTCATCACGATCTGCTTTCCCGCATCGTAAAGCGAGTTGAAGGTGTGGAAGATCTCCTCCTGGAGCATCTCTTTGTCACGCAAGAACTGTATATCGTCTATGAGGAGGACATCGAGCTGCCTGTATTTCAGTTTGAAGCTGACCATGCTTCTCTTCTGTATGGCGCGAATCATCTCGTTCATGAAGGTTTCTGCAGGGACGTAATGGACCTTCAGCTTTTTGTGCTTTTTTAGACAATAGTTTCCGATGGCCTGTAGAAGGTGGGTTTTGCCCAGGCCCACGCCGCCGTAAATGAAGAGAGGGTTGTACTCGCCCGAGGGCGAATGAGCTACCGCCCTCGCGGCCGAATAAGCAAACTCATTTGATTTGCCCACTACGAAGTTATCAAAAGTATAGCGGGCTTGAAGCCTTGTAGAGGGCTTTTTTACTGCGATAAAACCTCTTTCGTCCTCTCTTTCCTCCTTGGGGGCGGGCCTGTAAATCAATTTCAGGTTTGTGATCCCCGCTGACCTGAGAGCCTCCCTAACCACCTTGGAATAGTGCTCTTCAAGCCAGTCTATGTAAAACTCATTGGGCACTTCGATAATAAGCCGGTCATCGGATACGGTTACTGCCCGGGTCTCGCTGAACCAGGTCTCGAAGGCCTGGGCAGTTATTCGTTCTTTCAGGTGTCCCAGAACCTCCTCCCACAGCTTTCTTGCCCTGAGTTCCCTGTCCTCCGAAAGGCGTTCCATAGCACTCCCCCTTCTCTAAGTTTCCACACAGATTTCAACACCGACCCACATCTTTATCTCCCGAGATGCCAGAGGCTTAGGTGATACTCCTGGAGTTTTCCACATTTCCCGAAATTCGAAGCTCTTCGGGCTATCCCCCTCATAATCGGAGGGATAAAAAGAGGATGTTTTCCACATAACGGCAAGTCTATCCATAGCATCTCAGCGTTATATTAAAGGTCGGTTATTAATCAGTCAATCGATACCCGAAATGCCACATGACGCCTGGGGGAGCTTGACCGCCGGGTGCTCATCGCTTATTAAATTAAACTATGAATCCGGGCAGATTTCTCATAAGTGTGGGGCTGTTTCTGATCCTGTTGGGACTTCTTTTCCTTTTGTTTTTCAGGGGAGAAGGGCCGGGGAGGTTGCCTTTTGACGTGGTGATAAGCAAGGGCAACATCCGGATATATATCTTTCTCGGGACCTCGGTGTTGCTCTCTCTCCTCCTGACTTTGCTTTTCCATATCCTTTATACCCTCGGCAGAAAGTGAAGAAGCTCGATCTCTACATCATAAAAGAACACGTTTCCCCCTTCCTGGGAGGGCTTTTGGTCCTGACTTTTATATTTCTCCTGAGCAGGATCTATCAGCTCCTCGACCTTCTCATAAAGAGGGGCGTCCATTTCTTTCAGGTCTCCGAGGTTTTTGGCCTATCTATGGCTTTTATAATAGCCATGACCGTCCCCATGTCGGTGTTGATCGCGTCAATCGTGGCCTTCGGAAGGCTCGGCGAGGATTTCGAAATCCTCGCCATGAAATCGGCCGGAATAAGCTTCAGGAGAACGCTTCTCGGCCCATTCATCGTCTCTCTCGGAGTTTTTGCCGTTATGGCTGCCTTTGATAACTTTCTGCTTCCCGAGGCGAACCACAGGTTGAAAAACCTTCTCATCGACATACACCACAAGAAGCCCGTGGGGGAAATCAGGCCGAGGGTTTTCGTGAACTTCCAGGGCTACCTGATTTACGTCGAGAAGAAAGACGACAGAACGCAGAGGCTTTACGGGATTTCAATAGAAGAACCGGCCGAAGGAGGGGTCAGGTTTATTTTCGCGGAGGAGGGAGTGGTGGAGTCGGCCACCGAGGAGTTCATCGTCCTGAGGCTGAAAGACGGAGAGATACACGAAGCGCTGGGCAGGAGAGAGGAGACATACAGGAGGATTCTTTTCAAAGAACACCTCGTGCACATCCCGGTGAGCTCCGAGCTCGTCAGGAAGAACAGGAAATACAGGAGTGACCGAGAGATGACCCTCGGGATGCTCATAAAAAGGGCAAAGGAAGTCAAGGGAGAGATGAAGAGCCTCAACAGGCCTGCAGATAAGACCCGAAAGAAGCTCTTGAAGAACAGGTATTACAGCCTTCTCGTGGAGGTTCACAAGAAGTTCTCCATGCCCTTTGCCGCCGTCGTATTTCTGGTGCTGGGGGCTTCTCTGGCGATTTTATCGCACAGGGGAGGCTACGAGACCGCCTTCGGGCTCTCCTTCCCCGTTTTCACCCTTTACTACATTCTGCTCATCGGTGGCGAAAATCTATCCGACAGAGGGATTTTGCACCCTGCGCTATCCATGTGGATACCCAACCTTCTTTTTCTCCTGCTTGCCCTTTTCCTCGTCAGGAAATGCGAGGGCTGAATGCCCGAGGTTTTTGATTTATAATGGAGGGGATGGAAGAGGAGAGGAAATTCAAAAGCGGATATGTCGGAATAGTGGGCAAGCCCAATGTGGGCAAGTCCACATTGATCAACAACTTCCTCAGATTTAAGCTGTCTTCCGTGACGCACAAGCCTCAGACCACCAGGCATAAGATCCTCGGGGTGCTCACCGGTGACAACTATCAGATCGTTTTCTTCGATACGCCGGGCATTATGGGCAAGGCGCGTTATGAGTTGCATAAAGTCATGATAAAAAGGGCCCTTGAGGTGCTCGACGAATCGGATATAGTCCTCTTCATGGTGGAGCCGGCCCCGCCGGGACCCGAGGACCAGATGATCCTCGGCGAGATAAAGAAACGGGATAAGAAATCCATTCTTGCCATAAACAAAGTCGACAGGATCAACAAGCTGGAGCTTCTGCCGCTCATCGAGGAGTATTCGAAGCTTTTCGATTTCCTGGAGATAGTTCCCATCAGCGCCCTGAAGCTCGTCAATACCGACGAGCTTCTGGAGGCCATAATCAAGCATCTGCCGGAGGGAGAGCCTTTCTTCCCTCCCGACATGATCACCGACAAACCTGAGAGGTTTTTCGTGGCGGAGATCATCAGGGAGAAGATCTTCGAGCTTTACGGCGAAGAAATACCCTACACATCCGCGGTTCTGATCGAGGAGTTCAGGGAGAAGGACGAGGAACACGGAGGGAAGGACTACATCAGGGCTGTTATACTTGTGGAGAGGGATTCCGAGAAGAAGATTCTCATCGGGAAGGGCGGAGAGGCCATAAAAAGGGTGGGCGTGAGAGCGAGAAGGGAGATCGAGGCTTTCCTCGGGAGGCCTGTCTACCTGGAGCTCTGGGTCAAGACAAGGCCCCGGTGGAGGAGAGACATCAGGATCCTGAAGGAGCTCGGCTATTGAGATGTTTTTTCATTACATCCCGGAGCACCTGAAGGGCCTCCTGCCGGTCTGTAATTTGTCCTATTGCCTGCAATTCTTCCATTTCTTCCAGGATAACCCTGAAGATCGGGCCAGGTTTGAGCCCCAGCGCTATTAAGTCGTCTCCGGTGACGAGGCGTTTCTTCGCTGCCCTCTCCCTCTTTTTCTCGATAAATTGGGCAAGTTTTCTCGCGAAGGTCACGTGTCCGAGCACTCCCCGCCCATCGGAGGGCGAGGCGAGGGCATCGGCATAGGCGAAGAGGATCAGTGGGAAAGCTAATTCGCCGGTTTTCCTGAGGTACCGGAAAAGGGCCCTGTCGGTGACCCTTTCTCCCTCCCTGGCGAGGAGGTGGGGGTACATGTGGAGCCGAACCACCTGGCTCACAAGGACCCTTTCTGCCCTTGAGAATCGCAGTCTTTCCAGGATGCCTCTGGTTATTATCTCACCCCTCCTGTCGTGGCCGTGGAAATGGGTCCTTCCCTCGGTGTCGCGCGTCAGGGTGTCGGGCTTCCCTATGTCATGGAGCAGAGCTCCCATGAGAAATAGTGCCCTCTTTTTGTCGTCGGCGATGAAATCCCCGTAATAGCCTTCGAATTCCCTCAGAGGATTTTCCATCTCGCCCCGCAGGAGGAGGTCGAGGTTCTCCACACATTTCAGGGTGTGATAAAGCAGGTTCTGTTCTTCGTAGTATTTCTGGCAGGTATTCCTGAGGGGCAGGAGCTCGGGTATGAGCTCCGTTAAGATGGAGGTCTCATCTATTTTCCAGAGAGATTCGGAGAGCCTTTTCCCAGAAAAGAGAAGCAAGAGCTCATACCTTATCCTCTCGGCCTTGGGTCGGCTTATCTCTCCCTTCAGAGAAGAGATCCATCTCAGGGTTCTTTCGTCTATGTCGAAGGCCAGCTCCGACATGAACCTGAAGGCCCTCAACAGGCGGAGGGGATCTTCCTTGAGATTTCTTTTCCTTATGGCTTTTATTTTCCTCTCCTCGAGGTCCTTGAGGCCACCGGTGTAATCGATTATGAAGTTGCCTTTCCCGATGGGAACAGCAAGGGAATTGACGGTGAAGTCCCTGTTTTTCAGGTCATCTTTCAGGTTTTTTCCCTTCATACCGGCGATGTCGAGCCAGAAGTTTTTCCCCAGGGCTATCCGGTATTCGTCCTCTTCTTGGCTGAGTTCCACAAGTTTTCCCCTCCGCAGGTTCAGCTTTTTTATGAAATCTACCGCTCTGCCCCTGACCACGAGGTCGAAATCACGGGGGATTTTCCCGAGCAGAAAATCACGCACCGTGCCCCCCACCAGGTAAACCTCCCCGGTATTTTCTATTCTTTTCCTGTAAGGGAGAGCGTTAAGGAGCTTTTCAACGTCAAAGGGGATACGCATGCTGTCTTCAGTGGAGGATGACCACTTTTTGCTGTATCACCCTGTCCCCCAGGGTGATTCTGACCAGGTACGTTCCGGGGTTGAGTTCTTCCCCGGGGAAGAAAAGAGAATAGGCCCCTGGATCCTTCTGCTCGTCGAGTAACACTTTCAGGGTCTGTCCGGAGAGAGAAAGAAGCTGCACCGTCACCTTCGAGGCCGTTTCCACGTCAAAATACAGGGTAAAACTTCCCTTTGTGGGGTTGGGATATATCCAGAACAGGGTGTCGGAATCCGTTTCTCCGCTTTCTTTGATTTCGCTCTCCGGTTCGCCAAGCTCGAATGTCGAATTTATCTCCAGTTTGCGGTAGTCATCCCGGCTTCCATCGGGCCAGAAAACCTTGAGGGAATCCAGAGACGGTTGAGGAATTCCCACTATGGACGGCCTGACCGCCGAGAGTACCGTTCTGAATTTCCAATCGCCGGCGTAGAGGCAGGCTGAGGCTATCTGCAGAGGTTTTTTCTCGGGAGAGAGCTCGAGCCGAAGGTAGTTCCCGTCTTCACCCTTATTCTGGAGAACGATCGGACCTCCGTCGGTCAGCACGATTATGTCATTGCGGTTGTCGTCGTCGATGTCAGCGATCCTCAGTTCCGTCGCCACACCGCCCGATAAGTCGATTTCCTCCTCGTCGAAAAATCCGCTCCTGTCGGCCATGAAGATGTGAAGGTAGCCGAGGGTATCGATTCCGGTCAGATCCACATAGCCGTCGAGGTTTAGATCGGAGGCTTTAAGCACCACGAGCGGGGCAGAAGTGGGCAGTGGGACGTCCTTCCTTATCATCCTGTCCTCCTCTTTCACCAGGACGGTCAATTTTGTCCCGCAGGGGGAAAGAAGGTCAACGTCGCCGTCGGCATCGATGTCGCAGGGGATCAGATCGGGAGCCCCTGGGATCAGGTTCTCGTCGACCTGATAAAAGGCGCCATTCCTGTATACAAAACACTTTACCATGCCGTTCCTTTCCAGCGTGAAAAAGGCGAGGCCTTCATCCGTCTCCATGAGGAGGAATTTGACAACTCCGTGAAGGTGAGAGAGCCCCATGGGATCGACCAGATCCCGGGCGTAAGAATCCTTTCCGTCGAAGACATGGAGCTCCCCTTCCCTGTCGATGTACATCAGATCTGAGACACTGTCGCCGTTAAAATCGAGGGCCAAAAAGCACCTGCTTCCCGGTTCGGGCAGAGCGGGTAGCCCCTTTTTGTCCTCGAAACTTCCCTGTCCGTTATTAAGATAAAGACAGAGATTTGCGCCCTCCACGGCTTCCACAGTGACTAAGTCGGGATCTCCATCTGCATCTATATCGGCGGCGATCGCCATTTTGATACCCGGCGTCACGTCGATCCCGGGGAAATACTCGGCCTCGAGAAACTCTCCTTCCCCGAGGTTCTCGTACAGCCTGGAGGAATTGCTCAGGTTCGATGCCACGAACAGGTCAAGGTCGCCGTCGCCGTCGAAATCGGCTATAGCGATATCGCGGCACATAGCAGAACCTTTTAACCCGATATCCCCCGTGACATCGCTGAAACTAAGGGCTGATGCCACGAGGAGCGATAATAGAAGCTCCATGATGAATTTATATTAGGGGACTACCCCCGTCATTTCAATGGGTATGGTGGACAATTTCGAAGAGGATATTTATAATCTTCACATGGCTTTTATCGTTGAGTTCAAGGGCAAAAAGCCCGTGGTCAGCCCCAGGGCTTATCTCGCCCCCAATTCGGTCCTCGTGGGAGAAGTGGAGGTGGGCGATTTCGCATCTATATGGTACAACGCTGTCGTCCGTGGTGACATAAACCACGTGAAGATCGGAAACCACTCGAACATCCAGGACAACTGCGTGATTCACGTCACGCCCGAGCTTTATCCCGTTGAAATAGGCAGTTATGTGACCGTAGGGCACGGTGCAGTTATTCACGGTGCGGTCATAATGGACATGGTGCTCGTCGGCATGGGGGCTGTGCTTCTCGACGGCGTGAAGGTCGGGTTTGGTTCCATAATTGGAGCCGGCGCCGTAATCCCTCCGGGCACAGAGATTCCCGATCGATCGCTGGTTGTCGGGGTTCCGGGGAAGGTGATCCGCCAGGTGAGCGATGCGGAGTTCGAGATGATAAGGAAAAACGCCCTCGAGTATCTCGAAATGGCAGTTGAAAGCTTCGGTTCCGAGCCGTGAGAAAGGTTTTTCTGATATTAATCCTCGTCTTTCCTCTCCTCCTTCAGGCCTCGAAAAAGAGCATTCTGATAAAGGCACAGGAACTTTTAAACAGGGGGGAGGTCGATTCAGCACTGGTTCTGCTGAGGCCCCTTCTCTCTGAGCGGAAGCCCTCAAAGGAAGGAGGACAGGCTTATTTCCTTGCTGTCAGCGCCTATTACAGGCTCGGCGTCATCGATTCTGTCCTTTCCTTATCCGGGGTCTTTCTGAATCGGTACAGAAAAAGCGTTTATCGGGACAATGTGCTTTATCTGCGAGGAAAGGCCCTTGGAGAACTTGGGGAAAAGGAAGAGGCTCTCAAGCTCTTTCTTCAGGCGATCAAGACGAAGAACGGGAAACTCAGAGAGAGCATCAGAACCTCGATACTTCAGCTCTTCGAGGGACCTGAGAAAGAAGCCGCCAGCAAGCTACTTGAGGAGGGAAAGCTGGGAAAAAGGCTTGAGAAGACGAAGAGAGTGGACATATTGCTGCCCCTGTCGGCTTTTCCGTCGCTTTCCGAGGAGTTCCTGCGGGGATTCAGGCTGGCCGGGCCCGGGGATATCGAGGAGAAGATCTGGGACGTGGAGCTCAAAAAGTCCAGGGCCATCCAGCTTGTGCGCAAGATCTCCGGGATGAGCACCTCGCTGGTCATCGTCGCCCTGCCGTCGGAGCAGGCGGACGAGGTCGCTCCGCTGCTTAACCTGAGCCTGCTGCCCTCCCTATATCCCCTTTCTGAAGACCTTTCTCTCGTTGAGGCCGATGGAATGGCTTATCCCTTCGTGAGGCGTTATTACGATGAGATAGACAGGCTCCTGGAATACGCTGCTCGCAAGGGCCTCGAGAAGCTCGCCCTGTTTTATCCCGATGTTCCCCTGGGCAACTCCGTGAAGAATATAATCTACAGGAAGCTGTCGGGCTATGGGCTCGAAGTGGTACTTGCGGGTAGATTCAGAGCCGATACCCTTGCCTTTCGCGAGCTCAAGCCTATCCTGGAGGAGAGGGGATGTCAGGCTGTTATAATCCCCGGGATAACGGGTAACGGCATGCTTCTCGCAGCGCACCTTCGTTACGAGGGTGTTGACATGCCCATACTCGGCCTCGAGGGATGGGGCGACGAGCTCGCCTCGCGCTGGGGAGGTCGCTTCATCGAGAACGTCGTTTTCGTGAAACCAACGGCCGGATTAAAGGGCGATGTCAGAAGGGATACAGAGAAAAGAGACCTGATGAAAAGTTACCAGGCCCGATATGGAGGGAGCCCCTCGACTGTGGCCCAGATGGGCTATGATGCGGGGAATATAGTGAAAGCCCTGTTTTCCGGCGGGCCGCTCAATCCGTTTCAGGTCAAAGAGGCCCTGGATTCCATGGCAATTTATCCGGGGGTCTCGGGATACATCTTGCTATATCCCGGAAAAAGGTTTATAAAGTACTACACCTACAGGAACGGCCGTGCGGTAGAGTTAAAGGAGGAATGAAATGGCTCAGAGAACGAGAAAGGAGAGGAAAGAAACGGAGGGGAAGAAGGCCAAATCCCGCCGTGCGAAGAGGACGAGGCTCCCTTACGGGAAGAAGAACTATCTCTTCATGGGGATCGGTTTTATACTCGCTGTGTTGGGATTCGTGTTTCTCGCGGCGGGAGATACTATCTTCTCCACCATTTTACTGACCATCGGGTATGTGGTTTTGATACCGATCGGGCTTTACCTTGAGCCCAAAAGCTGACGCGTTTCCTCGGCGGCGAGCTGGACGGTGACGTACAGCTGTTTGGAGAGTTCTCCCCGAACTTCCAGAACCTCCTGCTTGATCTTTTTCCACTCGGAAATGGGGATCCTGAGGAATGCTTTTACCACCTCGGGATCGAATTGAGTTCCCGAGCATCTCCGTATTTCCTGGAGGGCCTTGGTAAAGCTCTGGGCCTTCCTGTAAGGTCTGTCGGTGGTGATGGCGTCCAGGGCGTCGATCACAGAGAATATCCTGGCGTAAAAAGGAATGTTTTCCCCGGAAAGACCCAGAGGATAACCCTTGCCGTCCCACCTCTCATGGTGGTAAAGTACTATATCCTTCGCAGGGCCGAGAAAATCTATGTTTTCGATGATCCGATAGCCTATCTCTGGGTGCCGTTTCATTTCCTCCCATTCCTCATCGGTCAGTGACCCCGGTTTAAGCAAAATGCTGTCGGAAACCCCTATCTTGCCTATGTCGTGGAGAAGTCCGCCCCAGTAAATGTATTTCAGCTCCTCGTCCTTGACACCCAGTTCCCTCGCCAGCCTGACGGCATAGCTCGCCACCCGTTTTGAATGAAACTGAGTCTCGTGCTCTCTGAAGTCCAGCGCCGACACCAGTGCCTCCAGCGTTATCTCGTAGCTCTTCTCCACCTCTCTGAGTGCCATCTTCAGGTCTTCTATAAGCTTCACGTTCTTGATCGCCACGGAGAGCTGGGCAGCCATGGTGGTGAGCAGTTTGAGGCTTTTCTCGTCGAAAGTCCTGACCCTGTCGCTCTGAACGGCGATGACGCCGATAACCTTGTCCTGGTAGATTATCGGCACGCCCAGATAGGACTTCGTCTTTTTGTTCAGGAAAAGAGGAACTATGGGATAGCGCCTCCATTCCTGATCCCAATCTCCGATAAGGACGGGGGTTTTGTTTTTGAAAATCCATCCCGTGAGCCCGTCGGCTTCCCTGAGTGAGACCTCCAGTTTCTGCTGCTTCACGCCATCCTCGTAGTCAATTTCAAAGACCAGGGTGTTTCTCTTCTCGTTGTAAACGGCTATGTAAAATGTATTTGTGCCGAAGAGGGGATAGATGTAAGTCGAGACCTTATCCAGGAGCTCCTCCAGGTTGACCGATGAACTTATGTCAAGGCCCAGCCTATAGAGGGTTTTGAGCTCTTCCTCGGCCCTTTTCCTCTCCGTTATGTCCCTGACCATCGCCAGAAGGGCCGGCCTTTCCTGCCATTTGACGGAGGAGAAGCCCATTTCCACCCACATAGATTCGCCCGTCTTGGTCCGCAGCTTGTATTCTTTCAGATGAGAAGTGTCCGAATCGGGCAGGGATGGATCTTCGTCGGGATGCAGGAGGAAGGCGAAAGGTTTGCCAAGCAGCTCTTCGTTCGTGTACCCTGTCATTATAGAGGTTCTCAGGTTGGAGTAAACTATCCTCTCGTTCTGAATCACCAGTATCGCATCCTGGGATGATTCAACGATCGTGTTGAAGCGGGTTTCGACTTCCCTCAGGAGCTGGTTCAGCCTTCTCCTCTGTCTTTCCAGAGCACGGATCCTCAACACGTCTTTGACCATCTTGGGCAACCTGTAGAGCCTGTCTTTCTCGATGTAGTCGAAAGCGCCTGCCTTGAGGGCTGCGACCAGGTTTTCGTTGTCCCCGTTTGCCATTATGATCATCGGGATGTCAAATCCCAGGGTCCTCATTATGGTCAGGGCCATGGATGCCGATATCCTCGCCAGTTTTGGATCGGATATGACGAGGTCGTGGTTGCCCTCGAGGAGCCTCTCCTTGAGTTCCTCTGGCTCTGTTATTACGTCATAAAGGACGTCAAAACCGGCTTTTCTCAGGTAGTTGACCGCTAAGGAGATCTCTTCTGCCTGGTTCTTTATGAAGAGTATGTTTATTTCTTTTCTCAATTTCTCAACCCCGCCCGTTTACCGCAGATTTATATGTAAAAATCCTGCCAAAAAATTTGAGCCTGTCAGACCTCATTTCAGAGCAAATTGCAATGTCTCTTGCATTTTGCAAAGTTTATCGGGTTGCGGATATGGTACTCAGGTGATAAAATCTGCACCGTGATAACGTTGAGAGAAATCCATAAATCTTTCGGGGCGGTCGATGTCCTGCGCGGCGTCGACTGGACTATTCCCCGTGGGGCCCGAATAGGCCTTATCGGGCTCAATGGCTCGGGAAAGAGTACGTTGCTCCTGATAATCAAGGGAGACCTCGAGCCCGATTCCGGCGAGGTCCTCCGCCCTCCGGGGCTGAAGATAGGCTATCTTCCTCAGGAGCCCGATTTGACTGCCACGGATTTCAGCGTCCTGGAGGAGTCCCTCAAGGGCCGTGAGGACCTGCTTCTCATGGAAAAACGCATAAGACAGCTCGAGGATGAGATGAAAGAAGCGCGCGGGGAGAAGCTCGATATCCTGATCGAGGAACACTCCAGACTTCATCAAGAATTCCTCAAATCGGGCGGTTATGCCCTTAAGTCCGAGGCGCTGAAAGTGCTTAAAGGGCTCGGTTTCAGCGATGAACTCATAGAGAAAAAGGTCTCCGAACTCTCGGGAGGATTCAGGGCGCGGCTCGAGCTCGCCAAGATACTTCTCGCCGGGCCCGATGTCCTTCTTCTGGACGAGCCGACTAACAACCTGGATATCCCCTCACTGGTATGGCTCCAGGGCTATCTCAGAGCCTTCAGGGGGACATACATCGTCGTCTCTCACGACCGTTATTTCCTTGATTCGGTGGTGGAATCCATCGCAGAGATCGAGAGGGGCAAGATTTACGTTTACAGCGGGAACTACAGCTCCTACGTCTCAGCGAAAAGGCAGAGGGAAGAGGCCATAAAGGCTCAGTGGAAGGAATACGAGAGGGAGAAGGAGAAGCTTCAGAGGTTTATCGAGCGATATCGTGCTTATAAGGACAAGGCGAACCTCGTGCGCGACAGAAAGCGAAAACTCGAGAAGCTTGAGCCCCCGCCCGACCTACCTCCGCAGAGGGACTTCAGGATAAAGGTCCGGAACGCCGGCAGGCTCCCGAAGACGGTCGTGAAAATGAGTGGTGTGGTGAAGGGTTTCGGCGGCCAGCCGGTTCTCAGGGGGATCGATCTGGAAATCCATAGGGGAGATAGACTGGCGCTTATGGGTCCCAATGGAAAGGGAAAATCCACACTTCTCTCCATAATCGCGGGCAAGCTGAGGCCCGATTCCGGCGAGGTTCTGGTCTCCGATGGAGTTGTCCTCGGTTATTTCTCACAGTCAAGGGTCGACGACCTTGACCCGGAGCTCACCGTCCTCGAGACCCTCGAGAGGGAAGCTCAGGACATGACGCTGTGGGAGGTACGCAGGCTCCTCGGGGCCTTTCTTTTTTCCGACGATGATGTTTTTAAAAGGGTGAAGGACCTGTCCGGCGGCGAGAAAGCCCGGCTCGCGCTCGCCGTGGTTTTCGCGAGGCCGAGGAACTTTTTACTTCTCGATGAGCCCACGAACCACCTTGACATACCAACGCGCGAGGCCCTTGAGGAGGCACTCCTGGAATTCGAAGGTGCCTATCTCGTCGTTTCCCACGACCGCTATTTTGTCGAAAAAACCGCCGACAGGCTCCTTTTTCTCGATGAGGAGCTCACCTTTTTCCACGGGAGGTATTCTGAGTATGAGAAACACATCTCGCTGAAACCACTGAGGGGAACCAGAGAGAGATCGACGGGCAAGAGAGAGAAGAGGACCGATCCCCTGAGGGTTAAAAAGAGGAGGATCAAAAAGCTGAGGGAGGAGCTGGAGAAGCTTGAGGAAAAGCTAACGGACCTCGAGGGGGAGAAATCGGAACTGGAGAGGAAACTGGCGAGGCCCGATCTTTACAAGGACGGAGATAAGGCCCGCGAGAAAGTGAACAGGTATGAAGGCCTTAAGCTCGAGCTTCAGAGGCTTTATAGAAAATGGGAGGAGCTCCTGGCGGAGCTCGAAAGGGAGGAGAAGGAATATGAAGACGAAAGAGCTAAGAGAATTTCTCGATGACGTGCTCAAAATCGGCGAGGTGGAGGACTTGAGCCTCAACGGATTGCAGGTGGAAAACTCCGGTGAGGTAAAGAGAGTTGGGCTTTCAGTGGATGCTTCGCTGAAAGCTTTTAAGGAGGCGAGGAAGAGGGGAATGGACATGGTACTGGTGCATCACGGGCTATTCTGGGGAAAACCCGAGCCCATAAGGGGCAGCCTTTACGAGAGGATCAGGGAGCTCATCCTTGGAGACATCGCCCTTTATGCGGCGCATCTGCCTCTGGACATGCACCCTGAATACGGGAACAACGCCCAGGCGATGAAGCTGCTCGGGATTCGAGAATCTGGGGACTTCGGCAATTATCACGGGACCGTGATAGGCAGGGACGGTCTGCTGGAGGAGCCCATGAGCCGTGATGGCTTCGCGCGCTTCCTGGAGGAAAAACTCGGCGGCAAGGTGCTCGTCTGGCCCTTTGGAAAAGAGGAAATAAGGAGAATAGCCTACGTTTCGGGCGATGCCCTGAGCCTATTGCCCGAGGCCGTTGAAAAGGGATACGATGCCTTTGTGACAGGCGAGCCACGCCATAGCTACTACTGGTATGCTTACGAGTCGGGAATAAATGTCTTTTTCGGCGGGCATTATGTCACAGAGAGGCTCGGAGTTCTCGCCGTCGGTCAACTTATCAAGGAAAAATTTGGCCTTGAGGTCGAGTTCCTGGAGCTGCCCACGGGCCACTGAAAGCTCAGGGCAGGTTTTCCGCGAGGGAAATGATAAAACGGACGACTTTTGCCATTTTGGGTGAATCCAGGGTTTCATCGATGTCCAGATCGGTCCTGTAGAGTTCATCGGGCCAGAGGCGTATCTCAAAGGCCGGGATTACGCCAGAGTTCGCATCCGCAATTACCAGAGCGGCCGGGTCGATTTTCGACGTAAGCTCGATGTAGTCTTCGGGAGCTTTGATATGGAGTTTCGCTCCCCTTCCCACGTTTCTCACGTCAATGCGGTATTTTATCCCTTCCCGAAGGTTCAATTCTTCGAGCAGACTTTTGAGATAGGTGGATCCGAGCCCGAGACTCTCCGCCCCGAGAAAGGCCAGTAATACCCTGTGTCTCAGTTTCCTCCTGCGGAGCCTCCCGGCTATCTGCAGGAGCACGGCAGCCGATGCAGCTTCGCTTTCCGCCACTGTGAAATAGGGGGAATCAAGCGCTGCCGTCAGGAGGATGTCCGGGCTATCGCCGAGAGGGGCCAGGAGAACCTCAGAGTTCATGGGCTTGATCTCGGCCACGAGCTGGGCCTTGATCCTGGCGCCTTTTCTGAGGGGCTCCAGCGCCTCGAGCCCGAGAGCGATCTTGGGGGCCGGGAAATCCGGAGAGCTCGCCTTAAATGGTATGGCCGGCCCGTCCTCCCTGACAAAGATCTCGAGATTCCCTTTTGTGGTCTTAAAGCGTACGAAGGGTATACCCGGCGGAAGGATGTACCTTCCTTTTTCCTGAACCCTGCTCTTCAGAACGCCTCGGATGGAGGTCGAATAGGGCAGGGGATATGCCCTGTGTGCGTCGTTGTCTATTTCCACTTCGACCTTAAAGGGGTCCCAGCCCAGAAAGGTAAAGCTGTGTTCTGCAGGAGTATAGCCCAGGTCTTCCAGTGCCATTCGGGCCTCTTTCAGGAAGAAAAGCTCCTCCTTCGAACCGGGTGGCCTGCCCTTCAGAGGCATCCTGTCTTCCCTTGCCAGGCTGAGAATCTCCTCTTCCCTTTCGCGCCTCTTCGCCTCGACCTCTTTTTTGCTGAAGATACATCCGCAGTAGTCCTGACGGTAGATCCCGTATTTGGCCGATAGCTCGAGGCTTCTCTGAAAACCTCCCCCCTTCTTAAGGTCTTCGGCAACCCATTTCACCCCGTACTTCTCGGCTATTTCCTTTCCGATCCTGTTTATCTTTTCTGCGTCTTTTTTCGGGGAGATCGTCAGCACTGTGCTTATGGCGTCGAATCCCTGTTCCTTTGCCAGAGAGGCGGTGTCCTCCAGCCTCATCCTGAAACAGACCTCACACCTTTTCCCGCCTTCCGGCTCATCTTCGAGGCCCTTAACGGCTTCAAACCACCTTTCGGGCTCATAGGGGCCCTCAATGAGCGGGACTTTAAGAGTCCTGGCCAGCCTTTTGAGTTCTAACGCCCTGAGCTTGTATTCTATTTCGGGGTGTATGTTGGGATTGTAGAAATAAAGGGTAATGTCGTAATCCTTTGAGAATTTCTCTATCCCGTAGGTCGCATCCGGAGCACAGCAGATGTGCAGGAGGAGCTTTTTCCTGGCTTTTTTCATTTTCAAAATATTAATGCTCCCCCGCTTCTTCTTCAACCTGTGGTGATATTATGAATCCGGCCCATAACCTTCGTCTTTTGGGCTTTTGAATTTTATTCGACACTATGCTCGTTTACATCACCAAAATGTCTTTCCTTTAAAGCGAAATCCTCAGCGGCATAATGTACGGTTACGATTTAATGCATAATGTAATTGGTCCCCTTTTTAGACAAAAATTCCCCCTTTTCTATGAAGAATTACTCCATTTTAGTTGCTTAGCGACCTGTCAGCCTTTCTGCCCGTTGCCTTAGAGAGATTCAATCGCCTCCATAGCCACAGGGCGGAAATTCGTCACAGGGCAGTGTATCCTGGAAGTTATAGCCACAGGTATTGGGATAGGACGGTTCCGGCAGTGTCCCGCCCATGTAGAGGTAGTTGACCAGTGCGATCACGTCGGCCACATTGATATCGCCATCGAGATTGCAATCGGCAGCCCTCTGACAGGGAAGCTGAAAAGGAGAGATAACTTTTCTGGCAAGAAAAATCGCATCTGCGATGTCAGGAACCCCGCCGGAGACATTTACGTCTCCGCGCGTGTATAGATAAGGCACTATGTAAAAATTGGCGTCGATGTACTCGTGCAAAGTGTCTGGAGTTCGCGGCATACAGGGTATTTCGTTTGACAGGTCTATATCGATCGTATCTATGGGAACCGCAGAATCGGAAACATGACAGAAGACAAGGCATATTATGGAGAAATCATCGGAGGGACTAATGGGTGGTGCTTCGGGGAGTATTTTCGTAAAAGTCAGCTGGACATGGTTGAAGTCGAGGAAATAGTACATCGACCAGCCAAAGGTGCAGCAGGTATCCCATAGAGTTGTGTACCTATCGTTTCCCAGGAACGTCACGGATTCCGGCATAACCAGATACTGATTCCCGCCGTTTTGACAGAAATTCACGAAGAACTGTATAGTTGTGTCTACCGAATCAGAGTTTGAAAAATAGATCGGTAGGATTACCTCGCCTCCGGGGACACTCATTACATCGTGGGCCATTACGGTCCATTCGAAATCTTGAGACGGATTGAACGCAAAAAGCGGTACGATGAGTAACACACCTGTCAAAATAACAACTAAATGGTTGTAAACGGTGTACTTCAAAGGAATCACCTCCCTTTCAAATTGATTCACTTTACATATCCTTTGGTCCACGATTGTTGCAAAGGGCCGGCCCATCGCTCTGAACACCGAATGAGATTGACAACGCAGGGCTTAATTTGATACACGCCTTTTAAGTCACATGTAGCCGCTGTGTAGTTATCGGTAAATCTACGGTAAAACATGGTATTTGATGAGCAGCCGGGGCGCGGCGGAGCCGCGCCCCGGCCTATCAGTTACCTTAATAACGTGAGTTTCTTTACCAATCTCTGATTTGCGCTCTGCAAAACGAGGAAGTAAATTCCACCGGGCAGCGCTTCTCCCTTGTCATCGGAGCCGTTCCAATTTATGGTGTAATATCCTGCTTCAAGCACCCTCTCCTGTAGCGTTTTTACGTTTTGCCCTGCGGAGTTGTATACAGCGATTTTTACTTTCATATCGCAAGGTATGGAGAACTTTAATGTAATGCTTCTATCAAAAGGATTAGGGATGGCCTCTAACAGTTCGAGGGCAGAGGGATTTCGCCCTTCTTTATGAGCTCCTGATATATTTACACCGTGAGCCACATCAACCAGCATCTCCTTTCCGTGGGTATTCACAACAATAGCACTGAGCAGCTTGATGTCTGTGAAATCGGGCTGGCCAGACTGGAGCCATTTTATTTCAATCTGAGCAATGGGGCCTTCTCCCGCGGCGAGTCCTTTTTTGATTTTATTCAATGGACACAATTGAGCGAATATATATTTGCCATAATCATATCCATCTACCAGATCGAAGTTGACCGCTCTCCCTGAGGACCGAGCACCTATTATCTCCCATTTTTCTGGGTTGTAACTGAGCTCAAATTGGGTTGCTGCAATTGATTTGCTGCTGGATAGGGTCAGCGTGAGGGAGTATGTTCTGTCTGATATCGTTTTTACTTCGGAGAGAGAGACTTTTGCCATGCCGTTTGCCAGAGTCAATGGCTCAGGTTCACACATATCCTCTCCGGGACATTGCAGATATTGAGGGGTATACAAATTGTTAAAAAGCACCACGACATCTGTGACGTTGACGTTGCAATCGCCGTTAACATCTCCGAGGAGATAGGGGCAGACGGGCATGTCGGGGTTGGTGTATAAGTTTGAGAACAAATAGATTACATCGGTCACGTTAATTGATCCGTCAGCATCTTCATCGCCACACCTGAGCGGACTACCCGATGTTTCGTCCGCCCCGATGTCAACGCGATAACCGACCGTATTTTTCCGTATTCTGAACTCACCGTCGATGTCGTAGTCCCAATCCCACGCCGGGAAAGACATCCAGGCACAGTTATCACCCGCATCTATACATGGTGACTCTTCCGTCAGGTGATAGTTCATATCCAATAAGGGATCTGCTGATATAGCATGTGGCCCCGCATGCATTCCACTGTAGTTGTAAAATGTGTTCATGAAGTAGTTGTTGTAGTCAAAATGGAAATTCATGCTGTCCTCCACATATACGCCGCCAGTGTCATTTCTAAAAACTATGTTGTTCTCGAAGTTGAAGAAACCGGCGTCCGGGCTTCCATTCTCAGATAGCAGATGAAGCCCTGCTCCGTCAGAAGCTGTGTTTTTGTATATGGTGTTGTTTACAATCGACAGATCAACTGACGTAAGAGACAGTTTGACGAGGATTCCGCCGCCGTATTTTGCTGAAACATTGGCTCCAACCATGTTATTCGCAATTTTGGCGCTGCAATTATCTATGAAAATCCCTGCTCCACCGTATTCAAAGAATGCCGGGGAACAATAAACGCGGTTCGCTGTGATATAACTTCTTTTTATCACAGGTTCGGCGATAGGCGGGTTTATATCCGAAGCAGCATCTAAATAGATACCTCCTCCTATGGATGTTGCAGTATTAAGACTAATTAAGCTGTTGAAGATCTTGGGTGAGCTGTTTATTAGAGCCGCTATTCCCCCTCCGGCAGCTCCACCCATACTGCCTTCCCATATGCAGTCATTATTTTCGATCTCACAGTTTAATATTTTCGGTTTAGACTCATTCAATATGTATATTCCGGCACCAGCTCCTGCCTGATGGTTTCCCACATGGACGACATTATAAGTTATATGGGAATAAAAAATGGTGGCATTACTGGAATTACAATAAATGCCGGCACCACAGCCAGAGTGGAACGTCCCGCCTTCCTGCCTTTCTATGATATTGCCAGAGATCACGCAACGGTTTATGAGGGGACTGCTGTTCACTATGTAAATACCGCCTCCTGCATAAGCCATTCTTTGTATGGTTGACATGTCCGCGTCAAAGGCCGGCATTTCTGTTGTTGTTAGCGTTCCCCTCCCGTTGGTTATGGTGAACCCCCTTAGCTCGGCATCTTGAGATTCTCCGTGTTTGAAATATACCACGGAGGCTTCGTCGGAGGATGCGAGGGTGTCAGGCAGCTTGATGACGGTGGCGAGGGGGTTGGGACTGTCGATCTGATAGGGGCTCGTGGCTCCAACTTCTCTCGCCGCCACCAGTATGTCTTTTCCCATGAAGTCTATCTGCTCTTCGTAAACTAAGGGATCGCTCTCCGTCCCCGATTTAACCGAGATCGTGTCTCCGTCAGAAGCCAGGTCGATAGCAAGATGTATATATGGGTAGGGTTCCCCAGGTCCCACGGGGAACAGTGCGCTCCACAAGGGAGCAGCTATCACCGCGACGGCCACGAGGGCCATGTACAGCCTCTTACAACTCATCTTTCCCTCCTTTTTTGCCGGCTACAGCCGGCCTGTCCCTCTTACCTGAGATACAGCACCTTCCTCACGTGCCCGGACCTCCCCCCGCGGTACATGAGGAAGTACACCCCGCTCCCCATCCCCTCCAGACTTTGCCTGCGGTCTGCGCTTCCCACAAACCTCCCCAGTTCATCGTATATCCTCATATCACCTCCCTTCTCAAAACTTAAATCCATCCGTCCCCTGAACACAGTCGGCATCTTTTGGGAAGGTCTTGAAACATCCTCCTCTTCAACTACACTCCCTCCCTCCACATACCGCGAATACCAGATGTCAAAGGGATCTATCAGATTTTCGTATCCTCCTGTGAAAACCACCCATATATGGTTCTGGACGTTTTTTTCTCCTTTAATTTCGAGTGACGGCTCGGTTATCTGGTCTATCTGCATCTCGGGCTCCCAGACACCGCCCTCATAATGCCTGCCCCACACGTGCGTGATTATCCACGTTATCTCCTTGTTCCAGAACACCCATATGTCATCCTCTGACCTCACAACAAGCGAAGGCCAGTAATCCCTGTAAGACGTATTCTCGTTCACCAGTATCGGCTCACTCCACTCATACCCATCCGACGAATGCGTCAAATACACGTTTAAATCCCCACTCCCATCCTTGATATATCCCGCAAAGGCTATGTATATCTCACCTGTCTCCTCGTCCACATCTATCTCGCTCACGTACCCATACAACCAGGTAGTGTCGTTCACCAGAATCGGCTCACTCCACTGCCCTCCGTAATACTGCCTGTAAAACAACCCACCTGTCCAGTACTCATACCACACCACATGCCCCCTCCCAAACCTGTCTCCTGTCGCCCACAACACCGTCTCGTCCTGTCCCCAGTCGGGGTGTGAGAGGACAGTTTCACAGCAGAACTCCTGTCCGTTCCACTTCCTGGCGTAGATTTCGTAGTTGAGGGGGTTGCCGTTTACTGTGTCGGAGGTGAAGACGACCCATATGTCGCCGCCTGCGTTGAATATGTAGGGGGCGAGGTCATCCCTTTCGTCGTCGGCGACGTAGTCTGGCT
>JAGGUL010000092.1 GCA_021158525.1 Candidatus Hydrothermota bacterium
AGATCATCAAAATTCTCACCAACCTTGGTCCCCGGGACCCCTTCAAATCTTCTATACCCACAACCTTTGTCATCAGCTCCTTCGTATAATATCCATTCCCCTTCGTCCTTGGATGCGCCTTTAAATACTCCTTCCTCATCCACCATCATCTCCTCAAGAACCCTCTTTACCATCTCCTTAGCTTCAAGTTTTGTTTCCATATTTTCTACCTCTTGGGTTTCGCTTTTTCTCGCCCAGAAAATATTTTTTATGCAGAGGCTCTCCGCAAAGACATTCGAACTTTCTTTCTTTTCCATCTCGTTACTCCTTTCCCCAGAGACACACTTAACTACACACAACATTGTATTAAAAAATGATCAAACAATACCCCTTTCGGTAAGATTATTTTTGAGGAAAAGCGGAGGATTGACGGAAATATTTGAATGCTTTATCATAAATGTCCGCACGAAGCGGATATTTTTTTGCCCTGAAAAAAACTGTGAAAAGGATTTTCAAGGAGGTGTCTGTATATGCCGTTACTCAGCGAAAAGGATAGGGCATATCTTCAGGATATGTTCAACAAACAACTTGTGGAGCCTGTGAAAATTCTGTATTTTTTCAGGCTTATCGGCTGTGACTATTGTGACGATACCCGTATGATTCTCAAAGAGGTATCGGAGCTC
Source organism: Candidatus Hydrothermota bacterium (assembly GCA_021158525.1). Lineage (GTDB taxonomy): Bacteria > Hydrothermota > Hydrothermia > B15-G9 > DRBW01 > DRBW01. The sequence goes on from JAGGUL010000092.1 coordinate 663, forward strand.
TCCGACAAAATAGAGGTCGAAGAGCACAACGTCGAGGAGCATAAAGAGCTGGCGGAGAAGTACGGCGTTGATAAGGTTCCAGCCACAGTGATTCTCCGGGGCGGAGAAGGGGACAGGGATTACGGGATAAGGTTTTTCGGGATACCCTCGGGTTACGAGTTCACCTCGCTTATAGAAGCGATAATTCACGTATCGAGAGGCGAAACTGATCTTCAGGAGGGGACCAAGGAAGAGCTGTCGAAGATCGACCGTCCGGTGCACATACAGGTTTTCATAACGCCCACATGTCCCTATTGTCCGAGGGCCGTCGTTCTGGCACACAAGATGGCTATCGAAAACGAGAACATCAGAGCCGACATGATAGAATCCATAGAATTTCCAGATCTGGCCAATCACTATAGAGTTTACGCAGTGCCCAAGATAGTGGTCAATGATGTGGTGGAGTTTGAAGGGGCCCTTCCCGAACCGCAGTTTCTCGAGAAAGTGGTGGAAGTCCTGGAGAAAACCGAAGCGTAGTGATCAGAGAATCGGAAGCCTTTAAAAGGGCTGTCATCGATGAGCTTTATCACTCGATGACAGCCCTCTTTGTTAATTTCCCAATTCTTCTCAACAGAGGTTTTGACGTAAAGGGCCTGGCCTTCGGGATCCTTCCCGCAGTGTTGATCGACCTGGATCACTTCGTGGCTTCGCGGTCCCTGTCCTTTGCCAGGTCGGTCAGCCTGGGTACGAGGCCCCGGGGTCATTCCTTCCTATTCGTGACGATAGTTTTTCTCGTTTTCCTGCTCTTCCTGCCCTTTGAGCTCGCCTGGCTTATTTTTTCTGCGATGCTCTCGCACCTCTTCTTTGACTCCCTGGGCTATGGAACCCCACTCCTGTGGCCCTTTAGCATGAGAAAACCGGGCGGCAGGAAATTCGCCTTACTCGGCCTTCTTTCGCTTTTCTCTCTTTCTCTGCTTTTCTCGTTCCTTTAGAAGGAAATAATGGATTGCCAGCACGTCGGAGGGCGAGACCCCCGGTATTCTGGAGGCCTGGCCGAGGCTCAGGGGCCTCGTTTTCGTAAGTTTTTCTTTCGCCTCGCTGGATAGGCCGTCGACCCTGTTGTAGTCGAAATCCGGCGGTATTTTCTCCCTTTCCATTTTCTCCATCTTTTCGACTTCCCTCAACATGCGCCTGATGTAGCCCTCGTATTTCACCTCGATCTCCACTCTCTCCCTCACGTGAATCGGGAATTCCATCCCATAGCCCGCTTTTATAAGGTCATCGTAAGTTATCTCAGGCCTTTTCAGAAGTTCATAGAGGGTTAGCGAATCCCTTATGTCGGGAAGTCCGAGCCTCTCACTTATTTCTTTCCAGTGGATACGCGTTTTTCTCAATCTCTCGATCTCTCTCTCCCAGGTCTCTTTTTCCCGGAGGAAGGCCTGATATTCCTCCTCCCGGATCAGCCCGAAATTTCTGCCGTAATGCATCAGCCTGTCCCTGGCATTGTCCATCCTCAAGATGAGCCTGTATTCTGCCCGTGATGTGAACATCCTGTAAGGCTCGTCGGTGCCCTTAGTGACGAGATCATCTATGAGAACCCCGATGTAGGATTCGGAGCGCTTCAGGACGAAGACGTCGGATCCCTGAGCTCTAAGGGCTGCATTGATTCCCGTTATAACCCCCTGAGCAGCGGCCTCCTCGTATCCCGATGTCCCGTTTATCTGCCCGGCCAGGAAGAGACCCCTGATCTTTTTGGTCTCGAGCCAGGGATAGAGCTCCCGTGGGTCAACGTAATCATATTCTATGGCGTATCCGGGCCTGAGGATCCTTACTTTTTCAAGACCTGGAATGGATCGAAGCATCTTTATCTGGTAGTCCTCAGGGATGGAGGTGGCAAGCCCGTTCAGGTAGAATTCATAGGTGCCTCTGCCTTCAGGTTCCAGTATAACTCTGTGAGAGGAGACATCGGGAAACTCCACGATCTTCACCTCGATGGAAGGGCAGTATCTCGGCCCCTTGCCCACGATTTTCCCCGTGTAGAGTGGCGAGCGGACGAGGGATTCCCTGATGATTTTGTGAGTCTCGGGGGTCGTCCTCGTCTCGTAGCAGACCACCTGCTCAAGGCTCAATATGGGGTTTCTGAAAGAAAATCCCCGCGGTGGATTATCGCCCTCGAGGACTTTCATGGAAGAGAGGTCCACGGTTCGGATGTCGATGCGGGGCGACGTGCCCGTTTTGAATCTGCCCAGCGTAAGGCCCAGGTTTTCGAGCGACCTGGACAGCATCTCGGCCGGGAATTCGCCAGCCCTCCCGGCGGCATAGGAGGTCATGCCTATGAATATGACGCCCCGGAGAAATGTGCCCGTTGTGAGGACAACCGACGGGGCGAGGTATTCGAGGCCCGTGCGGGTCCTGATGCCCTTTATTCGTCCCTTCTCAGCTATTAGTTCGGTCACTTCGTGCTGGATTATGTCGAGGTTAGGGGTCTCCTCAACCACGCGGCGCATTCTGTCCCTGTACAGCTTTCGGTCCTCCTGTGCCCTCAGGCTCCAGATGGCTGGCCCCTTCTTTGTGTTGAGCATCTTGAACTGGAGCCCCGCCTCGTCGGCCGC
>JAGGUL010000099.1 GCA_021158525.1 Candidatus Hydrothermota bacterium
CCTTTCTTCGCAAGGGTGATCATCTTTTCGGCGTATCTTCTCGTCTCTTTAGCCTTCTGAAGCGTGGTCCTGATTTTGCCGTGCGTGAAAAGCGAAATTACCTGATTTCTCATAAGGGCCCTGCGGTGTTCCGCATCCCTTCCCAGTTTTTTTATTTTGTTTCTATGCCTCATCAGGGACTCTCCTCTTCAAGGTATTCATCCACGTTCATGCCAAACCTGAGGTTTGGATCGCGGTTCTGGAGTTTCTCCTTGATCTCCTCAAGGGATTTCTGGCCGAAATTCTTTATCTCGAGCATTTCCTGCTCGGTCTTGGAAACCAGCTTGGCTATCGTATCTATCCCAGCTTCTTTCAGGCAGTTGAGCGTTCTCTTCGATGGCTCGAGGCTGCTTATGTCCTGAAGGAGAATCTGCCTTATTCTCTCCCTCTCCTCAAAGCCCGGGCCTTTTCTCCCGTAGGGCTCTTTCACCTCGAGGAAGAGCCTTTCAACGTGCTGACGGAGTATATCGGAGGCTTTGTTAAGGGCCTCGTCTGGCGTGGCTGTACCGTCGGTCCAGATCTCCAGGATAAGTTTCTCGTAGTCGGTCTTGGCTTTGACGCGCACGTTCTCGACCGTGGTGTTCACCCTTACCACAGGGGAGAAAAGTCCGTCTATGAAAATTGTGGTCTCGGGAAATCCTGCTTTCGAGATCTCATCGGCGGGGACATACCCCACACCCTTTGCCACGGTCAATTCCATGTAAAGCCTCGCCTTGTCCGATGTTAAGGTGGCGATGTGAACATCAGGAGTGACAATTTTAAGAGAAGCGGGCACCTCCAGATCAGAGGCCTTGACCTCCCTCTGGCCTTCTGCCCTGAGGTACATGGAGGCCTTCTCTTCCTCGGGATCCTCGAAGCGCACCCTTATCTTCTTGAGGTTCAAAATAATCTGGGGAATGTCCTCGTAGATCCCCTCGATGGTCGTGAATTCGTGGAGCACTCCATCTATGTTGGCAGCTATGATGGATGCCCCGGGTATGGAGGACAAAAGGATCCTCCGGAGGGCGTTTCCGATCGTTATCCCGTATCCCCTTTCGAGAGGGACGAACACATATCTCCCGTACGTCTCCGTCAGCTCCTCTTTGTAAACCCCTTTGGGGAGGACAAATTCAATTTTTCCCATAGCTTACCTCTTTACTTGGAGTATAGCTCCACAATCAAGCTCTCGTTGATGGGGTGAGTGATGTCAGATCTTTCTGGAAGCCTCACGACCCTTCCTTCAAAGGCGTCCTTGTCGAGGACGAGCCAGCTGGGTATCGCGCCGAGGTCTCTGCTTTCCAGGGCCTCCTTGACGAAGGGTATTTTCCTGGAACCGGGCTTTATGGAGATGAAGTCTCCAACTTTGACCAGGTAGGAAGGTATGTCCACCTTTCTGCCGTTGACCATCACATGCCCGTGAGTCGTAAGCTGCCGGGCCTGGTTGCGGGATTTGGCAAAACCGAGCTGATATATGACGTTATCGAGCCTTCTCTCCAGGAGCGAAAGTAGGTTTTCTCCAGTATTTCCTCCCATCTTTCGGGCTTTCTCGAAATACCTTTTGAATTGAGCTTCGAGGAGTCCATATATCCTCTTGACCTTCTGTTTCTCTCTGAGCTGTATTCCGTAAATCGACATCTTGGTGCGCCTGCTGCGTCCGTGGACTCCGGGCGGATATCTCCTTCTCTCGAAGGGACATTTGTCGGTATAACACCTGTCTCCCTTGAGGAAGAGTTTCTCGCCCTCCCTTCTACAAAGCCTGCAAACAGGTCCTGTATATCTTGCCATGTGTTTTTATACCCTCCTTCTCTTGGGCGGCCTGCAACCGTTATGCGGGATCGGGGTCACGTCGCGAATAGCAAAAACCTGAAGTCCAGCCTGCTGGAGGGCTCTGATGGCAGCCTCACGGCCGGGTCCAGGGCCTTTGACCCACACTTCCACCCTTTCGACGCCGAGATCGCGGGCTTCCTTGGCCGCAGCCTCGGATGCCTTAGACGCCGCGAAGGGAGTTCCCTTCCTGGTGCCGCTGAAACCAACGGTTCCCCCCGATGCCCAGGCAATCGTGTTGCCCTTTAAATCCGTTATAGTAACGATGGTATTGTTAAAAGTGGACTGGATGTGGGCGATGCCCACTGGCTCCACACCCTTTGCTTTTCTCTTTTTCCTCCTGACAGCTGACTCTCTTCTCTTAGCCATAAAATGACCTCCTCAGGACTACATTTCCCTTTTCTTTTTCGCTTTCTTAAAGATATTGCCCCGCGGTCCCTTTCGGGTCCTCGCGTTTGAACGGGTCCTCTGCCCGCGGACGGGCAGGCCCATTTTGTGGCGAATTCCTCTATAGCATCCTATATCTATAAGCCGTTTGATGTTTCGCTGGATCTCGGCCCTGAGGGCACCTTCTACTTTGTATTTGTCGACCTCCGCTCTCAGCTTGGTTACATCCTCCGGCGTGAGGTCCTTGACCCTGGTGTCGGGATTCACGCCGGTCGCCTGAATTATCTTTCTGGCCGTGGACAGCCCTATCCCGAAGATGTAAGTCAGGGCGATCTCGATCCTTTTATTTCTGGGCAGATCAACTCCAGCTATTCGGGCCATGATATCCTCCTATCCCTGCCTTTGCTTGTGCTTCGGGTTTTCGCAGATAACCATAACCTTGCCTTTTCTCTTGATTATCTTACATTTTGCACACATTTTCTTAACAGAAGATCTCACTTTCATGCTATTATTCCTCCATTCAGGGATTACCCCGCAAATGAGGCCTATATTTTACTGAAATAGCTGACCTTTGTCAATTTACTTGTATCTATAGACGATTCTGCCTCGCGTGAGGTCATAGGGAGACAGCTCCACCGTTACCCTATCGCCCGGAAGAATCCTGATAAAGTGCATCCGCATCTTCCCCGAAACGTGAGCGAGAACCAGCAGCCCGTTATCGAGCTCAACACGAAACATAGCATTTGGCAGTACTTCTTTAACAACTCCTTCGAGCCTTATCACGTTTTTCTTTGCCATAGTCCTCCTTTTTTTAAATTACCGTTAATATCTCAGCCCCCTTCTCCCTTATGGCGATCGTGTGCTCAAAATGAGCCGAGAGGGAGCCGTCCTTTGTGACCACTGTCCATCCGTCATCGAGCGTTTTCACCTCAGGTCCTCCCATGTTCAGCATGGGTTCCAGCGCGAAGACCATCCCCGCCTTGAGCACGGGCCCTCTGCCGGGTTTGCCGAAATTAGGGATAATGGGGTCCTCGTGTAATTTCAAGCCTACGCCGTGTCCGCCGAGCTCTCTCACCACGGAAAACCCGTGGGCTTCGGCAGTCACCTGTATGGCGTGAGATATGTCGGAAAGCCTGTTTCCCGGCTTCGCGGCATCTATGCCTTTATAGAGGGCCTCTTCGGTTGTCCTGACCAGCTCGAGTGCTCTATCGCTCACCTCGCCGATTATGTAGGTTCTCGCAGCGTCCCCTATGTAGCCGTTAAGCGTGACCCCCACGTCGACCTTCACGAGATCCCCCTCCTTTATCACCTTCTTATCGGCAGGAATGCCGTGCACCACTTCGTTATTGAGGGAGATGCAGCTTGACTTTGGAAATCCCCTGTATCCGAGAAAAGTGGGACTTCCTCCTCTTTTCCTTATGTACTCGTCTATCCACCTGTCGATGGCCGCGAGAGAAGTTCCCGGAATCAATCTGTCCTTCACGTATTCCAGGACCTCGGCAACTATCCGCGAGGCCTCCCTTATGCCATTTATCTCGTCGTCACTCTTGATAATGATCATCTTTTTAAGGCGTTCGTTATAAATTCAAAGACCTCTTCGGGGTTTCCCACCGCCTTCACTTCGACGAGGAGGCCTTTCTTTCTATAGAAATCAACCAGAAGTTCGGTGTCTTTTCGGTAGACTTCGATGCGCCTGCGGACAGTTTCCGGTTTGTCATCATCCCTCATTTCGAGAGGAGTGCCGCAGACGTCGCAGATCTCGTCCTCTTTTGGGGGTTTTGTCACGAGATTGTAAACAGCGTGGCACTTGGGGCAGATCCTCCTGGCGCTGAGCCTCCTGATAATCTCATCGTCGGGAACGGCGAACAGCACAGCAGCATCGAGCTTTTTCCCGAGTTTTTCCAGGATCCGGTCGAGACTTTTTGCCTGTTCGATCGTCCTGGGGAACCCATCCAGGATATACCCGTCAGATGTTTTTCCCAGGACCTCTTCGACCAGTGCCACAACTACGTCATCGGGCACGAGCTCGCCTTTGTTTATGTATTCCTTCGCGAGCTTCCCTAGCTCGGTGCCTCTCCTTATTGCATCCCTCAGGAGGTCGCCGGTGGAGATCTTCTTCAGCCCGAACTGCCTTTCGAACAATTCGGCTTGAGTCCCCTTGCCCGAGCCGGGAGGTCCGAGGAAGATGAGGCTCAGCCCCTCCACCCCCGAATCCTTCCTTTTTTCAGAAGCCCTTCGTATTGCCTCATAATGAGGTGAGCCTCAATTTGCTGCATGATCTCGAGGGCTACACCGACGATGATCAACAGCCTTGTTCCGCCGTAGTAGAACCTTATATTGGTCCATTTCATGAGGTAGTGTGGGAAGATAGCGATGAACGCGAAGAAGATCGTCCCGGGCAACAGGATCCTCGCCATGACCCTGTCGATGTATTCTGAGGTTTTCGGGCCGGGCCTGACCCCGGGGATGAAACCGGAGTATCTCTGGAGGTTATCGGCAAGATCTTTGGGATTCATGACCACGGAGGTATAGTAATAGCCGAAGAAGATGATGAGAAGCGCGTAGAGAAGGTTGTAAGTGGCAGTTACAGGGCTGAACCACCTGGAGAGGAAATCCATCCAGGTCTTGTTGACGAGGCTGGCGATAGTTGACGGAAACATCAGGAGCGATTGTGCGAAGATGATCGGGATCACGCCCGCGGTGTTGACCGTGAGGGGGAGATAGGTGGACTGCCCTCCGTATATCTTCCTGCCAACGATCCTCTTAGCATACTGGATTGGTATCCTCCTCTGGGCCTCGGTTACCGCGACGACAGCGGCTGTCACAAGGACGTAGAAAGCCAGCACAAAGAGGAAGACTATGGGGCTGACGGTGCCTGCCTTAAGGAGTTGAAGCGTGCTCAGGAATTCGTTCGGAACTGAATCCAGGGTCCCGGCAAATATGATGACCGAAATCCCGTTGCCAATGCCCCTCTCAGTGATCTGTTCTCCGAGCCACATGAGGAACATTGTTCCCCCTATGAGGGAAACTATGGTGGTGAACATGAACATGGGCCCGGGATTGGGGACAATGGGGACCCCTGCCTGTGTTGTCTGCTGCTCGAGGAATATGGCCACTCCTGTGCCCTGTATGGCGGCGACAAGAATGGTGAGATAGCGCGTGTATTGGGTTATCTTCTGCCGGCCGTGTTCGCCCTCTTTTTGCAGCCTTTCGAGATAGGGAACGGTCGTGGTCAGGAGCTGCAGAATGATCGATGCAGAGATATAAGGCATGATTCCCACTGCGAAGACCGCTGCTCTGGAGAGGGCACCGCCAGTGAAGACATCGAAAAGGCCAAAGGTGGTGCCCTGTAGGTTCTTGAATATCTCGGCAAGGGCCTGGGCGTTGATGCCGGGCAGAGGGATGTGAGTTCCAACCCTGTAGACGAAGATAATTCCGAGGGTAAACAGGATCTTCTTCCGCAGCTCGTGCACCCTGAAGATGTTGCCTAAACCCTGAAGCATCATGATTCGCTATCCCCTTTTTCTTCCTTTGGAGCGGCCAACAACAGGACCTTTCCGCCGGCTGCCTCGATTTTCTCCTTTGCTGAAGCGCTCACGGCATCTACTTTCACTGTGAGAGGTTTGTTTATCTCGCCCCGAGCGAGTATTTTCACAGGTTTGTCGGCTTTCTTGATGAGGCCCTTTACTCTCAAGGCCTCCCTGTCCACTTCTGCTCCTTCGTCAAAGAGCGCGTTTAGCCTGTCGAGATTTACAACCTGATATTCCTTTCTGAAGGGGTTTTTAAAACCGCGTTTGGGGAGTCTTCTGTACAGGGGCATCTGTCCTCCCTCAAACCACCTGGGTTTGGCTCCCCCGGAGCGGGCTTTCTGCCCCTTCGTGCCTTTGCCTGCGGTTGTGTCGCCTCTTCCGACCCTTTTTGCCTTTTTCTTGGCGCCTGGATTTGGTGCAAGATTACTCAAATCAATCATTTTTCGTTTCCTCCTCGATCTCTTCGACTTCAACTATATGGGCGACATTTCTGAGCATACCCCTGATCTGCGGGGTATCTTTCTTTTCGACCACATCGCCGATCTTTTTAAGCCCGAGGGCCCTGAGGGTTAGCTTAGCTTTCCTGTGCTTCCCTATGGAGCTCCTCTTCATCCTTATCCTCAGCTTTCTGGACACGATAAAACCTCCTCTGAATTACGGAAATTGGTATGCCCCTTTCCTTTGCTACCTTTTCTGGATCTTTCAGCTGAAGAAGGCCGTTTAAAGTGGCTTTGAGAAGGTTCACAGCGTTGTGAGAGCCGAGAGACTTCGTGAGGACGTCCTTGTAGCCAGCTGCTTCCAGGACTGCGCGCACGGGCTGCGGTGCAATTATCCCGGTTCCGGGTGCCGCAGGCTTGAGAAGCACTCTCGAGGCTCCCATCTCGCCGATCACATCGTGAGGAAGCGTTCCTGAACCGCTTATCACCACCTTCACCATGCTTTTCCTGGCCCTCTTCGTGGCTTTTTGAATGGCATCGGGAGTCTCGGATGCTTTGCCGTGACCTATTCCGACCCTGCCGTTTCCATCGCCGACGACAACCCAGGCCGAGAGCTTAAAGTTCCTGCCGCCCTTCGTCACCTTGGCAACCCTTTTAATGGTTACCACGGTCTCAATGAGTTCGGTAACTCCTTCTTTTCTGCTAAAGTCTGCTGCCATGGTCTCTCCTTTTTAAAATTCCAGGCCCTTTTCTCTGGCACCTTCGGCAAGCGCCTTTATCCTGCCGTGGTACTTATAGCCGCCTCTGTCGAAGGCCACCTTCTTTATGTTCTTCGCCAGCGCCCGTTCCGCTATCAGCATTCCCACCAGTTTGGCCTGTTCCTTTTTGCCCTTCGCCTTCTTGACCTGTTCCCTGATCTCAGGTGAAAGCGATGAAGCGCCCACGATGGTCCTCGAAGGTCCTATAGGCGGATCGAGGACGATCTGCGCGAAGATGTGTTTCAGGCTTTTCCTTACGGTGAGCCTCGGTCTCTCCTCGGTGCCCAAGACCTTTTTCCTCACCCTGAGGTGTCTCCGTTTCCTCTTTTCCAATTTTTTCTCAGGTCTCATCGATTCGCTCCCCTTTATACGGCTTTAATGCCAGCTTTTCCGGCTTTCCTTCTCACATATTCGCCAACGTAACGGATGCCTTTGCCCTTGTACGGTTCGGGAGGTTTGACTGCCCGGATAATGGCAGCGATCTGCCCGACTTTCTGCTTGTCTATTCCAGAGACTTTTATCCGCGTGGGAGCTGGGACCTCGACTTTCACGTCCTTGGGCGGTTCCAGAACCACAGGGTGAGAAAAGCCGACCTGCAGAACAAGCTTTCCGCCCTCGAGCTTGGCTCTGTAACCTGTTCCCACGATTTCTAACTCTTTGGAAAAGCCCTTTGTCACTCCCTCGACCATGTTGTTGATAATCTGCCTCGTGGTGCCGTGAAGGGCTTTGTGGAACTTTTTGTCCGAGGGCCGCTTCACCCTGATCTCGCCGTCTTTGATCTCGATGATCATCTCCGGGTGGGGATTAAAGGTCAGCTCTCCCAAAGGGCCCTTTACTTTGAGAGTTTTTCCGTCGTAGTTGACAGTAACTCCGCTGGGAATCTGTACCGGTTTTTTTCCGATTCTTGACATCTCTATCGACCTCCTTACCAGACGTAAAGCAGGAGCTCCCCCCCAGTACCGAGCCTCCGCGCCTCCCTGTCGGTCAAAAGCCCCCTGGATGTCGAGAGAATGGCTATTCCGAGGCCATTCTTAACCCAGGGAACCTCGTCTTTTCCGACATAGACCCTTCTTCCCGGCTTCGAGATTCGCTGCAGGTCGGAAATGAGAGGTTGTCCCTCCGATGTGTATTTCAACGTTATGAGGATGCTCGCATCCTTTCCTTCGCCTTCGACCCTGTAGTCCTCTATAAAGCCTTCTCTCTTCAGAATATGGGCAATTCCCGTCTTCATCTTGGATACCGGCCTGATCTCAACCTGAATATGTCTGGCCCGTATGGCGTTTCTTATCCTGGTAAGCATATCAGCGATTGGATCGGTCATCATATCGCTTTCACCTCCTCACCAGCTGGCCTTTTTGACCCCGGGTATTTCGCCCCGGAGGGCGAGCTCCCTGAAGCAGATACGGCATAACCCGAATTTCCTTATGTAGCCCCTCGGCCTGCCGCATATTTTGCAGCGGTTTCTATGCCGTATCTTATACTTGGGTTCCTTCATAAATGTCTTCACTACCAGTGCCTTTCTTGCCAATCTCTTTACCTCCTCTCAAAGGGGAAGCCGAACTCCTTCAGAAGGTGATAGGCTTCCTCGTCGGTTTCTGCTGTGGTAACAATGGCTATGTCCATCCCGAAGACCTTTTTCACCTTGTCGATCTCGATCTCGGGGAAAATGGTGTGCTCGTCCACCCCGAAATTGTAATTTCCCCGGCCATCGAATTTGTCGAGAGGCAGCCCCCTGAAGTCTCTGACCCTGGGCAGGGCGAAGTTTATGAGCCTGTCCAGGAAGTCGTGGGCCTTTCTGCCTCTCAGGGTGACTTTGAGCCCAATGGGCATGCCCTTTCTGAGATGAAAAGCTGCCACCGATTTCCTCGCCCGTCTCACCTGGGGTTTCTGTCCCGTGATGGTCGCGAGGTCAGCGGCTATGACCTCGAGGATCTTGGGGTCCTGAACGGCTTCTCCGATCCCCACGTTGACGACCACCTTCTCTATCTTCGGGACGGCCATGGGGTTCTTATACCCGAGCTCCTTCATGAGTTTGGGGAGGATTTTTTCTCTGTATTCCTTGAGATACCTTGACATTTATTCGATCACCTCTCCGCATTTTTTGCAGAACCTGACCTTCCTCTTGTCCTCTAAGAACCTGTATCCGACTCTCGTGGGCTCGCCGCAGTTGGGACATATCAGCTTGACGTTGGCAATGGGCACTGGAGCTTCCATCTCCACGATTCCCGATGGCTCGGTTTCCTTCCTCGACCTGAGGTGCCGCTTTACGATGTTGACTCCCTCAACCAGCACCCTTCTTTTCGCGGGCTCAACGGATTTTACCTTGCCGATCTTGCCGCGGTCTCTGCCTTTCAGGACGAGTACCGTGTCTCCTTTCCTGATCCTCAATGCCATGGTTATACCACCTCCGGAGCGAGGGAAACGATTTTCATGAACCTCTTTTCCCTGAGTTCCCTTGCCACTGGACCGAAGACACGAGTTCCTCTCGGCTCACCCTGGTTGTCGATGATCACGGCGGCGTTGTCGTCGAATTTGATGTAGGTTCCGTCGCGCCTTCTTTTCTCTTTCTTCGTCCTCACGATGACGGCCTTGACCACGTCACCTCTCTTGATGGGAGCGCCGGGCACGGCCTCTTTTATGGTAACTACGACTATATCTCCGAGATAGGCATATTTGCGTCTCGAACCGCCCAGGACCTTTATGACGAGGGCTTCCTGGGCTCCGGTGTTGTCCGCAATCTTAAGTCTGGTATAATCCTGGATCATCTTCGTCTCTCCTCACTTTTCCAGTTTCTTGGCCTTTCTGATGATCTCCACTATTCTCCAGCGCTTGAGCTTGGATAGGGGACGTGTCTCCCTGATCCTCACGAGATCTCCTTCGCTCGACTCGTTCTTCTCGTCGTGGGCGTAAAATTTCTTCCTTTTCGTGATGTACTTTCTATATTTGGGGTGCTGAAGGATCCTTTTTACCTCAATTACCCGCGTCTTGTCCATCTTGTCCGAGACGACAACTCCTATCCTCTCTTTTCTGTGTGGTCTTTCCATTACTCAGTTCTCCTTTCGATGCCCAGTTCCCTTTCCCTCAGTATGGTGAGGATACGGGCGATTTCCCTTTTAACTTCCTTGAAACGATGTGGCTGACCCAATCTGCCGAGAGCCTTCTGCGTCCTGAGATCAAAAAGCTGGTCCTTAAGTTCCCTGAGGCGCAATCTCAGCTCCTCGTCTGGAAGTTCTCTCAATTCCCTGGCCTTCATCATCACACACCTCCTTCCTTTATGGAGACAAACCTCGTCTTTATGGGTAATTTGAAGGAGGCGAGCCTGAAGGCCTCTCTCGCCGCGTCCTCGGGAACTCCGGCCAGTTCAAACAGTATTCTGCCCGGTTTCACGACGGCGACCCAGTGATCGACGGCTCCCTTGCCTTTTCCCATTCGGGTTTCCGCTGGCTTTTTGGTCACCGGCTTGTCGGGGAATATCCGTATCCAGAGCTTTCCGCCTTTCTTGAGATATCTCATTATCGCTATCCTGGCCGATTCTATCTGGTTGCCCGTTATCCAGTGGCCCTCCAGTGCCTTGAGCCCGTATTCACCGAAGGCGAGAGAGGACCCGCTTGTGGCCTTTCCTTTCAGCCTTCCGCGTTGCTGTTTCCTGTATTTGGTTCTCTTGGGCATCCACATCTCAGTAAACCTCCTCCTCTTCTTCGGTCTTCTTGAACACGTCTCCTTTATAGATCCAGACTTTCACGCCGACTGTTCCGTACTTGGTGTAAGCCGTGGCAAAGGCATAATCTATGTCCGCTCTCAGCGTCTGAAGAGGAACCCTTCCTTTGTGGTACCATTCTTTCCTGGCAATCTCAGCACCTCCGAGCCTTCCCTTTGTGGAGATCTTGATACCTTTGGCGCCCATCTTCATAGCCATTTCCACCGCTCTCTTCATCGCGCGCCTGTGGGAGATCCTCTGCTCGATCTTCTGAGCTATCGACTGCGCCACGAGCTGAGCATCGGTCTCGATGATCCTGACTTCATGGACGTTGATGTTAAGTTCTTTCTTACCCGTTAGTTCTATAAGTTCTCTACGAAGGCCCTCGACCTCGGAGCCTCTTTTTCCTATGACCAGGCCCGGCCTCGCCGTATATATGTTAATGCTCAACCTGTCGGCAGCTCTGTCGATTATGACCTTGGAAATTCCGGCGTCCCTCAGTCTCTCGCGTATGTACTGTCTGATCTTGATGTCTTCCTGGAGCAGCTTCTCGTATTCCTTTCCTTTGGCGAACCAGTGAGCCTGCCAGTCCTTGATGTAGCCGAGCCTGAAGCCTGCTGGATGTACTTTCTGACCCATATCAGATCCTCCTCTCGGTGACCTCGACCGTTATGTGGGACAGCCGCCTTCTGATCATCACGGCTCTGCCCCTCCATGCGGGTCTGAATCTTTTGAGTATAGGTCCTCTGTCGACTTTCGCCTGCCTCACGACAAGTTCCTCCTCTGGAAGTGCCTCTCCACCGGCCTTTTCCCTGTAAGATGCCACTGCAGCCTTGAGAGCTTTTTCGAGGAATCTGGATCCCTTCTTTTTGCTGTTCAGAAGCAGGATGTGTCGGGCTTCGACCACGCTCTTGCCCCTTACGAGATCGGCAATGGGCTTCATTTTCTTCGGCGATATCCTCTGAAATCTGAGTCTCGCTATTCCCACAGTCATCACTTCACCCTCACTTTGGCTGCTTTTCTCACCTCTTTATGGCCTCTGTACGTCCTCGTGATGGAGAACTCACCGAGCTTGTGGCCCACCATGTCCTGTGTTATGTAGACCGGTATAAATTTGTGTCCGTTGTGAACTGCGATCGTATGGCCCACAAATTCCGGTGTTATCGTTGAGCGGCGCGACCAGGTCTTGATCACCCTCTTTTCACCAGTTTTGTTAAGCTCCCTGACCCTTGCAAGAAGCTTTGCATCAACATAAGGTCCCTTTTTAAGTGATCTTCCCATGTTTTCCTATCACCTCCGCCTCTTGACAATAAACCTGTCGGAAGGTTTTCTTTTCTTTCTCGTCTTCTTGCCCTTGGCGATCTGGCCCC
>JAGGUL010000056.1 GCA_021158525.1 Candidatus Hydrothermota bacterium
ATATCGGGCAACCTGTCGGCATCGAAAAAAGCGACCTCATCGGCATCATCCCCGGGCCTGATCTTCAGATCCAGAGGCTCCACCTCGTAACCTATTACCACGACCTGCCTGTAAACGGGGCTCTTCTGCGAGCAAACGCCGAGTAGGGATTTTATCCTGCCCCTGATCCCCGTTTCTTCCTCAAGCTCCCTGAGGGCCGTTTCCTCTGGTTCTTCTCCTATATCCATGTATCCCGATGGCAGTGCCCACTTGCCTCGCTTAGGCGGAATACCCCGCCTGATCAGAAGCACCCTCTCTCCGTCCCGCACCACCACGGCAACGACAGGGACAGGATTCTCATATATGACCCTGCCGCAGGAAGGACAGTAAAGCCTGAGCTTCCCCTCCACCTTTTTTCTTTTGAGGGCGCTCCCGCAGAAGGGGCAATATCGATAGGGGTAGTACCTGATCATATCTAAAAGGCGAAACTGGTTCCAGTGCCGGCCTCGACGAAGTTCTCACCGAAAATATCCTTGAAGATATCCCTGGCTTCCTCGCCTGTACAGTGGCTGGGCCCGATCTTTTCCACTCCGAGCTGTTTTAATTTTTCCGCTATCTTGCGAACTACCCCGCGGGGCGTTGACAGGAGGTGGAAGCCCCCTGTCACAAAGAGAAGCCTGTCGTCAGGGAAAAGCTCTTTTGCCTTTTTGACGATGTTCGCTATTCCCGGGTGAGAGCAGCCGGTGAGGAGAACGACGCCCTCCGAGGTCCGAAGTATGAGGGACTGTTCCTCGATGGCTTCGCCCAGCGGCCCCGTGGTCCAGACGCCCGGTAGTAGTTCCATGGGTTTGTCAACCTCCAGAACGCGGGCGCCCATCTCCCTCACCTTTCCCTTGAAGCTCGCCGGAAAGCTCTTGAGAAGGCACACGGTGACGTCACTCTTTTCTCTTAAAAAGCTCCACAGGCCTCCGGTGTGATCCTCGTGAGCGTGACTTAGAAAAACAAAATCTATGTCCTTCGGGTTGATCCCGAGCTTTTGCAGGTTCCTAAGAAGTATGGCCCCGTTATCGCCGGTGTCAAAAAGTATCTTTTGCTCGTATCCTTCAACATAGGCAGCCATGCCCCACCCATACCCCAGGTCTTCCCTGCCTATCACGTTATTGAAGACGATCGTGACTCTCACAGCCTTTACCTCCTCTTGAGGTTCTAAAGCCCTCAAAAACCCCACAAACACGAAGAAAAACCCAGCGATCAACGACTTCATCAAAATTTAATATGAACCATCCCCGCGATTTTGTCAATAATTGAGAAAGATTCTCAATAGGATCGCCCAAAACCGGGCATCTATCCCCCTGATGGCTGATGGTGACGGAGAAAGCTTGACCGGGCAATTTATCTGCTTTATGATTTCACCGCCAAATGGGGAAGTTTAGCCTTTCAATTCTTCTTATAGCTCTGGCGCTCATTTCCTGCGCTAAAAAAGCCGAAAGGGGCGATCTCTCCGGGCCGACCTCTTATTACGAATACGCCAGGCGTTTCTACGACAGGGGCAAATACGAGAAAGCAAAGGAGGCCTTCGAGGCATTTCTCTTTAGATATCCCACGTCGATCTATGCCGACGACGCGCAGTTTTACCTGGCCGAATGTCATCTTCTGACAGGCGATTACGACGGCGCCATATCGGAATTCAGATTTTTTCTCAAGAGCTTCCCTGGAAGCGAGTACCGGAGAAGGGCCTATCTGGACCTTGCCAGAGCTTATCTGATGAAGTCCCGCGATCCTGAGCTGGACCAGAGCGATACCCAAAAGGCCATCAATATCCTCAGGGATTTCCTGAGCAGATACCAGAGCGGAGAGGAAACGGAGGAAGCCCGCGACTTGCTGAGAAGGGCAAAAGAAAGGCTTGCGGCAAAAACGCTCAGGGCAGCAAAACTTTACGAGGTCCTGGGAAAGTACAGCTCAGCAAGGATATACCTGGATTACCTCTTCGCTAACTATCCAGGAACAAAATCCGCCGAAGAGGGAAAGCTGCTCCTCGCAAGGGTCAAGTTTCTCGAGGGCAAAAGGGATTCCGCCATCGCATTGCTCGACAGCATCATCGGAGATCCCGATATCTCTCCCGACATCGCTGAAAGGGCGGTATCGATGAAAAAAAAGTTTCTCAAGGGAAGCCGTTGATGAAAAAAATAGGGGTCTTCGGAGGGCGCTTCGACCCCATACACACGGGGCACCTGATAGTCGCCCTCGACGCCCTCGAGATCTTAGGCCTGTCAAAAATCTATTTCCTCGTCAGCTATAACGCGCCTCATAAGGAATCAGTGGTAGGATTCGAAGACCGCCTGGAAATGGCGCGCTTAGCCACAGAAGCCTCTCCCGAGTTCGAAGTTCTCGACATCGAGAGGAAACTCTCCCTCGAAAAGAGTTACACCTATCTTGTAATGAAAAGGCTAAGGGAGGAGCTCGGCGCCCACAGGGAATACTATCTCCTCGTGGGAGCAGATCAGTTCAACCAGCTGAGAACCTGGTATGAATACCGCAAATTGGCGGAGTCAACGTACATAGCGGTTCTCCGCAGGCCCCACCAGGACGTCGACGAAAGCATCCTGGAGGAGCTCGGGGACAGGGTTGTTATCCTGAGATCCCGGCTTATCGAGATCTCAGGGACCGAGATAAGGTCCAGGGTAAAAAACGGGAAGCCCATAAGATATCTCGTCCCGCCCTCTGTGGCGACCTATATAGAGAAAAAAGGACTTTATAGAGATTAAAAGATTGACATATAAATGGCCGGGAATTATTATAAACGGGTTTGATAGCTATGAGAGAAGAGATAAAAAATCTGCTTGAGCTTCAGAGGGTAGATCTGGAGCTTGATAGGATTGAAAGAAGAAAGGACGAAATTCCTGAAGAGATCCGTGTCCTTCAGAAACAGCTCGAGGACGAGGAGAACAAGTTCGAATCTTTTCTCGAAGAACTGATGGACCTGGAGAAAAAACTGAAGTATCTGAACCTGGATCTGGAAGAAAACGAGGAAAGGATCAGAAAATACATGAACCAGCTCACAACGCTGAAATCCAACGAAGAATACAGGGCGATGATGAATCAGATCCAGCTCGAAAAGGACAGGAAGGCACAGCTCGAGGATCAGATCATAGAGCTGATGGAAAAGATCGAAAATTACAAGCAGAAGCGCAAGTTCCTCGAAGACGACCTGAAAACGAAGAGAAACGAGATTAGGAAAAGAATAGCCGAGCTCGAGGAAGAACTCATCAGGATAGACGACAACATACTGGTGAAAAGGGACGAACGAAAAAGAAGGGCTCACAACGTGCCAGAAAAGCTCCTCAAGCAGTACGAAAAACTCAGACAGCTTCGCGGCGGTGAAGTGGTCGTGCCGATAGAGAACGGAACATGCGGTGGATGCCACGCCGAGCTTCCGATTCAGGTACAGGTAGAACTCAAGACCACTGGAAAACTTATCAGATGCGAACACTGCGGAAGGCTGATCTTCTCTCTCAACAGTGAGTGAGAAGGCCGTGAAGCTTCATGTGGACGGATCTTCCCTCGGGAATCCGGGCCACGGGGGGTGTGGTTTCCTGATCATTGACGCTGAAGGTAACGTCATCAAAGAAGGAGCCGCCTATCTGGGAATCGTCACCAACAATGAAGCCGAGTACCGCGGTCTCCTTCTCGGCCTTAAAGAGCTTAAAAAGCTCGGAGTGAAAGATGTTGAGATACTCACCGATTCCCGGTTGCTTTACATGCAACTTCTCGGGAAATACAGAGTAAAGGCGGAAAACCTGAAGCCCCTCCACAGGGAGGCCAGAGAACTCTTAAAGGGCTTCAGGTGGAAAGCCAGGTGGGTTCAGAGAGACCTGAACAAACGGGCGGATCAGCTGGCGAAAAAGGCCGCCCGGGGAGGTATCGAAAATGGAGAGGTTCGCAGTTGAACAGATATGGGAGATCTTCCCCAACAAATACGAGGCCATCGTCGTGGCCGCCAGGGAGGCACGCAGGCTAGCGAGAATAGCCCGCGAGCGGAAGATCAAGTATTCCGAGAAACCCACGATCCTCGCTCTCGAAAAACTCCTAAAGGGTGAGATAAAATACAAGAAGCTTCCCACTGCTCCCGGCAAATGAGAGTGATCCTCGGAATAACGGGGAGCGTCGCGGCTCACAAGGGAGCCTTCCTCGCGAGACTTTTTGTAAAGAAGGGATACAGGGTCACAGGCGTGCTGACGAGGGCCGCTGAGAGATTCATCACCCCCCTGCAGATCTCCTCGCTCACGGGCGATGAATGCTTTAAGGAAGCGGATTTCTTCGTCCCTCAGACAAAGCCCCTTCACATAGAGCTTGCCGAATCGGCAGACCTCCTCGTTGTGGCGCCAGCCAGTTATAACTTCATAGGAAAGGCCGCCTGCGGAATAGCCGATGGACTCCTTTTGTCCGTCTTTTCAGCCTTCAGAAGGCCCGTGGTAATGGCTCCAGCCATGCACTCCTCCATGTGGAACTCCCCCTTCCTCCGGGAAAACATGGAAAAACTGAGATCCGCTGGCGTCCATTTTGTGGGGCCGGTTGTGGGAATACTATCCTCGGGCGAAAGCGGAATGGGAAGGATGGCCGACCCCGTAGAGATACTGAGATTCTCAGAGAAACTGCTCGGAGAGGCTGGCAAATTGAAGGGGAAAAAGGTCATCATTGCTTACGGCAGGACCGAGGAGGAAATAGACCCCGTCAGGGTGATCACCAACCGATCCAGCGGCAAAATGGGCTACTACCTGGCGGAAAGGGCAAAGGCCCTGGGGGCCTATACGATCCTCGTGGAGGGTGAGATCTCCTACGTATCCCCCGTCGGCGACGAGAAACATAGGGTGCGCACACATTCGCAGATGCGTGATGCCATGATGAAATTATCCCCCGAGGCCGACGTCATAATTATGAGCGCCGCCGTCTCCGATTTCAGGCCGGAAGCAAGAAGCGAGGAAAAAATAAAGAGAGGAAACACCCTTGAGCTGACCCTCGTGCCAACCGGCGACATCCTCGCCGAGATAGGCAAAAACAAAAAAGAGGGACAGGTATTGGTCGGCTTCGCCCTCGAATCGAAAAACCTCGAGGAAATTGCCCGGGAAAAACTCTCCAGAAAGAACCTCGATATCATCGTGGGCAACACCGTCGAGGCTCCGGGAAGCGATGTCCTCGACGGTTTTATCCTGGATAAAAAGGGCGACGTGAGGAAATTCAAAGGGGCTCATAAGGCGGAGGTCGCTTCGGCCATCTTCGAAAAAATAGTCGAGTTTTTGGGAGTTTAGATTGAGAAAAGAAAACCTTGAACTTTTTCTCTGGCTGAAGGAAGTCCTCGGCGTGGAAGAGGTATTTCTCGGAGAGCGCTACGAGGTGAGAGATAAGCTCTCTCTTCTCGAGGCCCTCAAAAGGCAGGTCTTTAAGTGCCAAAAGTGCCCCCTTCACAGGACGAAGACAAATTACGTCTTCGGCGATGGAAACCCTGACGCTGGCCTTTTGCTCGTGGGAGAAGCCCCCGGGCGCGATGAGGATCTCCAGGGCATCCCCTTCGTGGGAAGAGCAGGGAAACTCCTCACGGAGCTACTCGAGGAGGCCGGCCTCGACAGAAAAAAAGACGTCTATATCGCCAACGTCCTCAAGTGCAGGCCGCCGGGAAACAGGGACCCCAAGCCTGACGAGATAGCAGCCTGCAGTCCTTATCTGGACGCCCAGATAAGGATCATAAAGCCGAAAGTGCTCGGAGCTCTCGGCCGTTACAGCGGACACTTTCTGTCTGGCCAGAACCTGCCCCTCTCGTCGCTTCGGGGAAGGGTGATGAGAAGCATATACGGGATAAAACTGGTCGTCACCTACCATCCCGCTGCCATCCTGAGAAACCCAAACCTCATCGACCGTTCCCGGAAGGACTTCGAGCTCATGCTAAAGCTCCTCAGGGAGGAGGACTGAGAGCCTGCCGGCCTTTTAGGCAAGAACTCCTATGAAAAAGATGAAAAAAGAAACCGAGATCCTTGAGAAAACCATTGAATTCGTCAAAGACTGCCTGAAGGACGAGAGCTGGGGCCACGGTTGGCAGCACGCTAAAAGGGTCTGGAAAATCTCCCTGCGGATAGCCGAAAAAGAGGGAGAAGCCGTAGACCTGCTCGTCCTTCAGCTCGCCGCCCTTCTCCACGACATCGAGGATCGAAAGGTCGCCGGGTTCAGAAAGAAAAAATGCCGTTCCGTGGAGACCTTCCTCAGGGAACTGGGACTTGAAGAGAAAAGGATCGACCGCATCCTCGCGATAATAAGAAACATCTCCTTTAAAGGCGCCGGGGTCCCTGACGCGATGGAAACAGCGGAGGGCAAAATCGTACAGGACGCCGACAGGCTCGACGCTCTGGGCGCCATAGGGATAGCGAGATGCTTCGCCACTGGAGCGATTCTGGGAAGGCCTATTCACGATCCGGCTCTGAAACCAGGATCGCATCGGAGCTCCGAGGACTACAGGGATTCAAATTCCACGAGCATAAACCATTTTTATGAGAAATTGCTCCTTCTTAAAGACCGTATGCACACCAGAACCGCTAAGAAAATAGCGGAAAAGCGCCAAAGTTTCATGGAGAAGTTTCTGGAAAAGTTCTTTGAGGAGTGGGAGGGAAAGGACTTTTAGTTTAGCGCCGTCAATCCCAAAAATTCCGGAAAAATTTTTCCTTGACATGACATCACTGTTTGCTCATAATTGCCGATTAGTATGAAATCCAAAGACGACTATCCTGCGAGAGAAATAGAAGAGAAGTGGCAGAAGTGGTGGAGCGATAAAGGCCTGTATCTGACGAAGCACCCACCACGGAAGAAATATTATGTCCTCGAGATGTTTCCCTATCCCTCGGGCGACCTTCACATGGGACACCTCAAAAACTACGTCATAGGCGATGTGGTCGCCCGCGTGAAGATAATGGAAGGTTTCGACATACTTCACCCGATGGGATGGGACTCCTTCGGCCTCCCCGCTGAAAACGCCGCCATAAAGAAGGGGGTTGACCCCAAAAAATGGACGGAGAACAACATCAATACTTACAGGAACACCCTCAAAAAGCTCGGGATCAGCTACGATTGGACGAGAGAGATCGCGACATCGGACCCCGATTACTACAGGTGGACGCAGTGGATCTTTCTGTTCCTCTACAAAAAAGGGCTTGCCTATAGAAAAAAGGATTACGTTAACTGGTGTCCCAACTGCAAGACGGTGCTCGCCAACGAGCAGGTTATCGACGGCAAATGCGAGAGGTGCAAGACGCCCGTGGTCAAAAAGGAACTGGAGCAATGGTTCTTCAAAATTACCGACTACGCGGAAAGGCTCCTTGAAGACCTGAAAGAGCTTGAAGGCAAATGGCCCCCGCAGGTCCTGAAGCTCCAGGAGAACTGGATAGGCAGGTCCGAGGGCTGTGAGATAGTCTTTGAACTTGAGGAAAGTGAAATCGAGCTTCCAGTGTTCACAACCAGGGCGGACACGCTTTTCGGCGTCACCTTCATGACGATCGCTCCGGAGCACCATCTTCTGCCCGAGATCATCGAAGACTCTCCCCGTAGGGAGGAGGTCGAGGAATATGTCCGACAGGCACTGCTCAAAAGCGAGGCCGAAAGGACAAAGGAAGAGCGCGAGAAAACCGGTGTATTCACCGGAAAATATGCGGTTCATCCCTTCACCGGAGAGAGAATACCCATATGGGTCGGCGATTACGTGCTCGCAAACTACGGCACGGGAATCGTTATGGGTGTTCCCGCCCACGATCAGAGGGACTTCGAATTCGCGAAAAGATACGGCCTGCCCATCAAGGTCGTGATCAAACCCGCGGACGGCGAGGAACCCAGCCCCGAGGAGATGGAAGCCGCCTTCGAGGATTACGGCGTGATGGTCAACTCCGGGGAGTTCACGGGGCTTCCATCGAAGGAGGGAATAGAGCGCGTGGCCTCGAGGCTCAGAGAAATGGGAAAAGGCGGCAAAACGGTGAGCTACAGGCTTAAGGACTGGCTCATATCCCGCCAGCGCTACTGGGGTGCGCCAATTCCCATGGTACACTGCGAGAAATGCGGCTACGTGCCCGTCCCGGAGGACGAGCTTCCCGTCCGCCTTCCGGAAGGGATCAAGGATTTCAGGCCGAAGGGCCGCTCTCCCCTGGCCGATGTGCCCGAGTTCATCGAGACAAAGTGCCCCGTCTGCGGAGGACCTGCCAGAAGGGATCCCGACACCATGGACACCTTTGTGGACTCCTCCTGGTACCATCTCCGCTACATCGACCCGAGAAACGAGGATATGCCCTTTGATCCGGAAAAAGCCGAAGCCTGGATGCCGGTGGACCAGTACATAGGCGGAGCCGAACACGCCACAAAACACCTGATATACGCGAGATTCATACACAAGGTACTCTACGATGCGGGCCTTTTAAAGACAAAGGAGCCCTATCTGCACCTCTTTACCCAGGGCCTCGTGCTCAAGAGGTTTTACTGGTGTAATCACTGCATGCGGGTTGTGGAGGAGGACGAGGTAGAGAAGGGAATCCACAAAGCCTGCGGGAATCCGGTCGAGGAAAGGCTTGAAATGATGTCAAAGTCCAAGGGCAATATCGTGCCGGTGGGGCCTTTCGTCGAGAAGCACGGCGCCGACACAGCCAGGATCACCATACTGTTCGCGGGCCCTGCTGAAAAGGATATGGAATGGACCGATGCCGGCGTCGAAGGGGCCAGGAGGTTTCTGAACAGGATCTGGAGGCTTTATTCCAGACACAAAGACAAACTGAAGGTCGAAATACCCGATTTCGACCCGGAAAGACTCCCGAAGGAGGAAAAAGAACTATATATAGCTCTTCAGAAAACCATCTTTGAGGTCAGGAAGGACTCGGAGGAATTCCATTTCAACACTGCCCTGGCCCGTCTGATGGAGCTACTGACTGCGATGAGCCGCTTCGAGAATACCGAGAGCCCCGTCTTCCTCAAGTCCCTCAAGGACTATATAGTGCTCCTGGCTCCCTTCGCACCTCACTTAAGCGAGGAGCTCTGGCACTGGACGGGAGCCGAGACCTCCGTCTTCTCAAATCGATTTCCCGATTACGACCCCAGATTTATAAAAGGTGAAGTGACGGAGATCGCGGTGCAGATAAACGGAAAGGTCAGGGCGAGGCTCCAGGTACAGAGAGGGCTTGAGGAGAAACAGGTCCTCGAGCTCGCGCTGAAAGAGGAAAACATCAGACGACATCTTCAGGGGAAAGACATCCGCAAGACCATCTACGTGAAGGATAAAATTCTGAACATCGTGACGGGCTGACCTTATATAGCTCCCCCGCTGGTGGCCGTTTTTATCATCTCATCGATAGATTTCTGAAGCTCCTCGGGAAGGTCTTTGATCTTTATGTCGAGAAAGCCCCTGATAATGAGGGCCCTTGCGCTCTCCTCGTCGAGGCCGCGGGACATGAGGTAACTGATCTCCTCGGGGGCTATTCTGCCGACAGCTGCTTCGTGTGAGAGCTCCGTATCGCTGGTCGCTCCTTTGAGCTCCGGTATCGCATGTATGTATCCCTCATCCTTCAGAAGGAGCCCGGAACATTCCATGTGTCCCGCCGTTTTGCCCGCGGCTCCCAGAATGTGGCCCCGAGATATGACCTCCCCGCCGTTAGAAACGACCCTGCTTATTATCTCTCCCCTCGCCCCCGGCTCCTCGAGCAGCGTTGCTGCCCCGAGGTCAAAGTAAGTATCGGGATGGGCATAAACTATGGAGTAAAAACCGGCAAATCCGTCTTTTTTGACCCTCGCCAGGGGGTAGGATTGAACCTTTTTCGCTGGCGTGAGGGCGACGTAATTGGAGACGAAGACACCGCCATCCTCCACCTCGGCCCCCGATCGGGGAAATACCTCCACCTCGTAGCTCCAATCGTGGACCATGCTGTATGTCAGAAGCGCCCCCTTCCTGACGTAGTACTCAGTCAAACTTATGTGTTTTCCTTCCTTGACGTAAAAAGCGCTGATACAGCCGGTAATTATGTGTAGCTCCGATCCCGGTTCTGCCACCACTATGTTGTGGACCACCTGGGAAAACCTCGTTGTCTTGAGGAAGAAACAAGCCTGAACGGGCGCCTTCACCTTGGCGCCGGGCAGAGCCCTTATGAAATAACCGATGGGAGGATTTTTGGCAGCTATCTTTGTATACTCGTCCTTATCTTTCGGAACAGCCCTGAACATCAGCTCCTCGACCCAGGGATACACTTCCAGCGCTTTCTTAAGGGGCAGGACCTCCACGTCCTTCTCTTTTTTCTCGGTTTCCACGATCTGATCGTCGGTGATGAGGAAAGAACCGGCCCTGTGAAGTTTCCCCGAGCTGTCGTACCCGACCCTCTCCAGCCTCTTCAGTTCTTCTTCGGGAATCTTATCGGTCATCACGCCGCCTCTTCTTTCGATTGTTCAGCGAGAAGACACTCCACGCATTCTTTGTATCCCTTTGCCTTTATCTGGTGCAGGACATCCATGGGACTACCGTGACAAAGTATCTTGCCCTCCATCATCACGTGAGCTATGTCGGCATTGAGATAGCTCAGGATGTGGCCGGTGTGGGTTATTATGATGCCCGATCTCTTTCTATCCACGATGTGTTTACCCCTCTCCAGAAGCTCGCCGATAAAACGGGCGAGGAGGGTTATGTTCTCCAGGTCGACCCCCGACTCGGGCTCGTCCAGCAGGATCAGCTCGGGCCTCTGGACCAGAAGCTGGAGGATCTCCGAACGTTTCATCTCGCCGCCGGAAAAACCATCGTTCAGCTCCCTGTCGAGATGGTTCTTGAGGTCAAGATTATCAGCGAGTTCCTCTATTTTAGCATCGCCCCCGTTCAGCGTCGCGAGAAGTGCCCTGAGACGCACCCCCTTTATCAGGGGAGGCCTCTGGAAGGCCAGCCCTATGCCGAGTTTGGCTCTCTCATCGGTCGAGAGACCGAGTATAGACCTTCCTCTGAATTTTATGTCTCCCTTGATGACCTCAAACTGGGGAAGCCCCATTATGGCACCGAGAAGGGTCGACTTGCCCGAGCCGTTGGGCCCGAATATCACGTGAAGCTTGCCGACGCCGACGCGAAGGTCAAGCCCTTTCAGAATCAGATTATCGCCGGCCTTTACCCAGAGGTCTTCTACCTCCAAAATGTAGGGAGGAGAATCATACAATTTGCTCTCATCTCTCAATTTTCCAGACATCTCCGACGTCTCCTCACTTGCAAGTATTTAAAAGATGTGATATTATAACGCGCCCTTTCCGGATTTGAAAGAGGCCGCTAAACCTTCCCGAAGTGATAGGCAAAACTAAGCCAGGGAATGGGAAACCCCTCCTTCAGGATGGAATAATTGAAGACAACTCCGAGGTCGACGCTGAGCCTCCTGCCGAAGAACCTCAGCGCAAGGCTGTAGGGCTCCGATTCGATGTCAAAGGGATGCCCCGTTATTATCCAGTTCTCCGTGAGAAGAGAGATGTGGCTCGAAAGGCGCAGGTTGCCGCCTATCAGGAATATCGGATTGCTGATCTCGTATCCCGACTCCTTCGAGGCGTAACCAAAACCTATCCCGAAGGTCAGGCTCCTGTCCCTCTCTCCAACGCTGCCGACCCCATAGACAATGCCGTACCTGTGCTCTTTCCCTGCTGAAATCCACAAAAGTCCTGCCGAGATAGCCCCCTTCTCAAACCTTGTGCCGATTCTCGGAGCCAGAAAATAAATCTGGTCTCTGAAGGAAACTCCGGGGAAAACCGAAAAACCACCGAGCAGACTCAGATTATCGGTGAGCCCATAAGCAACCGAGGGGAAAAAGACATAAGTATCGGAAAAGTAACCGTGTCCCTTTCCCAGAGGCCAGCCGGTGGGGCTAAAAAGGAGCCTCGAATAATTCGGGTCGTCGAACTCGTACTTCTCGCTTTTCACCTCTACTATGGACCCTATATCCTGCCTCGAGATCTCGATTTTAAGGCCGTCCTGAGTCCTGAGCCAGACCCTCAGGGAATCCTGCCCTATGAGAAAGCCCGTGATCTCCCTGCCGCTTTTCAGGACAACCTGCACTTTTCGGGATTCAAGCCCGCTGTAATCGGCCATCTTCCCCTCCCGGCCCGAGATACACAGAAGGATCATGACAAGTGCAAAAGTTACATTCACGGCCTCCTCCTCAGCTCTCAGGAGTTTCTTCCGGTATGATTATCCAGGCGACGAGATACGCTATGAGAGCAGGCACGATACCAAGAGCTATGCCTATTATGATAGCGAGAACCCGAATGAGATTCGAATCAACGTTAAAATATTCTCCGAGGCCGCCACACACACCCGCTATGAGGCGGTCCCTCCTTGACCTGGTTAATCTCCTCATTTTCCATCCTCCATTCTCTTCCTCCTCGAGGAGAGGATATAATTCCTCAGATCCTCGGGAGTCCTGGCTTCACTCCATCTCTTCTCAAAATCCTCTTCGTGGGCAATGCTCGCTATGGCCATGAGGGCCCTGAGGTGAAAGTTCCTCTCGTCTCTGGTGCCGGCCATGAGAAAAACTGTCCTGACGGGTTCTTCCTCCCCCGTGAAAAAAATTCCATCCCTTGCCCGTGCGATGAGTAGCGCGAACTTCCCCTCGCCTTCCACTATAATGTGAGGAACCGCCAGCCCTGGCCGCACAACCGTGTGGGACTGTGCCTCCCTTTCGAGAAGTTTCTTCACGAGAACCTCGGCATCCACCCCGAGAGATCCCGAAATCTTCTCGGAGGCGATGCGGAAAAACTCCTCCATTGTATAGCTCCCTTTTAGATCCAGAACGGGAGATCTCTTGACCAACCTGTCAAACCTGTCTTCCACGAGCTCGTCCCGTTCCATCAGTATCTCCCTGAGCTCCCGGGAAAGGGAACTATCTCTGAACTCCCCATCAGCAGCTTTCTCTACCATATACAGGAGCGCCGACCTCCTTTTCTCCCCCTTTCTGGGATAAATCCAGTACCAGGCCAGGGCAGCTGCAAAGAAGATAAAGGTTGTCAGGAGAGTCGGCAAGCCCATCATTGCAATAAAGGCGATGTATATCAGGGTGCTCAGGGCGTATATCCAGGGATAGAGCGGAGCCCTGAAGCTCGGCCTGTAGGTCACTATCTTGCTCTCCCGCATTATGAAAAGGGATGCATTTACCATCACAAACAGGATCAGCTGCATGGTCGAGGCCACCTCCACCAGCTTCTCGAGGTCGAGGAGGAGAATAAGCAGAGCCATGAAAATGGAAGTGGCCAGCACGGCCACATAGGGGGTGCCGAAACGGGAGTGAAGCCTCTTAATCCCGGCCGGCAGCCAGCCATCCCTGCTCATGGCCTGCAGTGACCTTGAGGAGGAAAGTATGCCGGCGTTGGCCGTCGTGGCGAAGGCCAGCAAAGCAGCAATTGTTATAGCTATCTTTCCTGCCAGTCCCAGGAAAAGACCAGAGGCTTCCGAGATTGGCGTGAGGGTCTCAGCCAGCCTGTCAGGATATAAAACGCCGACAGTAACGGCAACAACAGCCACGTAAAGGAGGCTCACAGAGAAAAAGGCAAGTATCATGCCCATCGGTATATTCCGTGAAGGATTCCTGACCTCTTCGGCTACGCTTGCCACCTTCGTGAGCCCACCGTAAGAAATAAAAACAAGGCCAGAGGTGAAAAACACGGCTTTAATCCCTCCGGGCATGAACGGCACATATCTGTGAATGTCCACATGCCGACTGCCCAGGCCAACATAGAGAATGAGCAGGACGAAGAGAAGGGTGACGAGCAAAATCTGAAGCCTCCCCGAACCCTTGACGCTGAGCACGTTCATGGCCGTGAAGAAAAGGAGAAAAAGGAGGGCTAAAAGCTTTATGTGGCCGTAGGTTAAGGATGGAAATAGGAGCTTGAAGAGAGCCCCGATTCCTACCAGAGCGAAGGCGCTCTTTAAACTGACGGAGGCCCACTGTGAGAATCCGCCCGCCGTACCTGCCAATCCACCCAGGCTTCTCTCTATATAAAAATAACTCCCTCCTGATCTGGGCATGGCGGTGGAAAGCTCAGATTTGGCGAGGACTGCAGGCAACATAGCCAGAGCAGCGAGGATATATGCGAGGATAACCCCCGGTCCGGCGTGCCTGTAAGCTATGCCGGGCAACACAAAGAGCCCCGAGCTGATCATGGAACCGGCCGCGACCGAGAAGACCCCGGCGAGCCCCAGCTCTCTCCGCATCTTATTCATTCATTGGGAATTTTATAAGAGACAGGCGCCCGATACAAGGAGAAGTTACCTGAGGTATAAAAACTTCAGAATCCGCTGCATCCCGCTTCCCTCAATGAGGACGAAATAGACACCCGTACTGGCCGACTTCGGCATGGCCAGAGATATCTCTCTCCGTCCCGTTTTGAGCTCCCCTCTGAAAAGCGATCTCCTGAATCTCCCGGTGACGTCGTAAAGAGAAATTCCGTACCTGCCGGGAGTCTTGATGGAGAGAAGAAGTGCCGGGCCCCTCTCCGAAGGATTCAGAAGGAGTCGGGATTCAAAGGGAAACTCGTCCCTCCTGGCATCTTCTTCCCCTGTGCCCGTCTGCCCCGAGTAGACGAAGAACCCGAAAAAATCCGAGAGGAGGAAGTAGGAGTCAGAAATGAGATAGGGATAGCCGTTAGTTAAACAACCTCTGAGCATTGACTCGGTCCCTGTACAAAAACCGTTTCCTCCAGTCAATCCCCCCGATAGAAGGGAAAAACCACCGGAGAACTGTAGGCCAACTGCCAGAAGAAACGCAAGCCCCATTCACCACCCCTTCTTTATATTATCCAGTCCCGACGGAGTCCAGGCTGGCCCTCCCTTAGCGAGGGCCATCCAGGTGAATTCCGCATTGGCATCTCCGCCCCAGGAGCGAACTGTAAACCCGTCATAGGTTATGTTCTCGACATAGAGGCCAGCTCCGGAAAGAGGCGTCACGACCACGTCGATCTCCCGCC
>JAGGUL010000009.1 GCA_021158525.1 Candidatus Hydrothermota bacterium
GGCTACAGACAGGTAATGGAGAACGGCCGGGAGGGCCTTTTTGTCAGGCCCGAGGATCCAGAAGCCCTTGCCAGAGCTGTGATCGAGCTTCTCAGGCATCCAGAGGCGATGAAGGGAATGGGAGAGGCCGGGAGGGAGAAGGCCGTGTCCTTCTATTCGTGGGACAGGATAGCGGGTGAGGTGGAAAGCTATTATTTCGAGGTTCTCGAGAGAAACCGCAGGCCATGATTTACCTCGTCGATGGGTACAACGTGATATTCTCGGCCGGACTAAAATCGGAAGAGCTTTCCACGGGCAGGGAGAGGCTCTATGAGATCGCCGAGAAATATAAGCCCCACAGGGTTATTATAGTTTTCGACGGCAAGCTCGGCGTTCACGGCGAGGAGAGGGGGTCTGCCTGTTTCACAAAAGGAGAGACAGCCGACGATTACATCAAAAGATATGTGAGGGAAGCCAGGAAACCAGGCCAGATCGTGGTCGTCAGCGCCGACAGGCCTCTTCTCAACTACGTAAAGAGTTTTGGAGCCAAGATTATGAGCCCCAGGGAGTTCATGGCCGGCCCGGACAGGAAGGGAGGCGAGAAATCCCTCGATCCCATGGAGGCCGAGAGGCTCAAGAAGGAGCTCCTCGAAGAATGGGAGGGGGGCTGATTCCAGCCAGGGATCCCGGTTGACCGATCCGGGGTGTCTTCGCTGGTAATGCCCATCAAGCTGAAATTTCCATGTCCCGATAAATTCTTTGATCTCGAATGGTTTTCATTTCTTCGCCCCTGACGGCACGGTTTTCAAGTTCCCATATGCACAAATTGCCGTATGTCCTTAGCATTGCTGTTGTGATGTGGCGTGGCCTCCTTCGCCTGCCTTTTATCGTCCATTTCATTCTGTCGCCTCGGAGCGAATTTCTCTCGAAGGAAGAGAAAAGGGATGCAAATCAGTTCGGAAGGCTGAAATTTTTAACGGATCACGGGAGCAGGCTATCTGTTGCCTTAGGGAAGCGAAAGCTATCATTTTCCCTCGACGGACCCTTCCGGTGTGTCGGGCCTTCAGCAGGATTTCGATAGGAAAATTCGCCGGTTTGCCACACACATTGCATTTCCCTTCTGAATTCACGGGAAGACTGGGCTACGGGTTAGAAGACCTGTCACGGTCAACTCTGCAAATGGATACAGCCCCTCGGCGATTTCTATGAGCCTCCTTGTTGGTTTTGAGTGGGTCAATCCTGTTTATCTGAAATTCTGAGTTTATCTGAAATTCTGAGAAACCGATATCACCTCCCTTCTAAATATCGCTTTTCCGTTTTTAAGTTAGTTTGTTTTTGTCAATGCCAGGGGGAGAGGAATTCTATACCCGTACATCTCAGAGGGATAATTTCAGTGCGTGTGTATCTAAATCTCTGTTTGTCGGTTTTTCATGTGACATTTTTGCCTAAATGCCAACGGATTTTTAATGCAGCCGTCCTTTTTCCCCGTGGTGCTGATGTCAGCCAGGAACGTTTTCTATTGACATATGTTCTCTGCCCGATATACTAATGCTCATGGATATGTCAACGGAAACAAAAGGAGAGTTCTGGAAGGGCAAGAGGGCTCTTGTCACCGGAGCAGCTGGCTTTATCGGGAGCCATCTTGTGGAAGAGCTCGTCGGGGCAGGAGCCTCGGTGAGGGCTTTCGTCCGTTACACTTCCAGAGGCGATGTAGGGATGCTCGAAGACCTTGAGGGAGCAGTCTTCGATGAGGTTGAGATTTTCTACGGGGATCTCAGAGATAAAAGTGCTGTGGAGAAAGCGCTGGAGGATGTCGACGTGGTCTTCCACCTCGGCGCCGTTATTTCCATACCCTATTCCTATCTCAATCCCGAAGAAGTGGTCCATGTCAACGTCATGGGCACGCTGTCCGTGCTCCAGTCTGCCCTCAAGTTTAAGATCCCGCGGGTGGTCCACGTTTCCACTTCCGAGGTTTACGGCACGGCTCAGTACGTTCCGATCGATGAAAACCATCCCAAGAGGGGCCAGTCCCCCTACTCCGCCTCGAAAATCGGAGCTGACGAGCTGGCGAGGAGCTTTTATCTCACCTATGGACTTCCGGTCAGAATAGTGAGGCCCTTCAACACCTTTGGTCCACGACAATCTCAAAGGGCTGTTATCTCCACCATTATCGTGCAGGCCCTGAAAGCGGAGGAGATTCATCTCGGGAATCTCGATACGGTCAGGGATTTCACCTTCGTGAAAGATACAGTACGGGGGCTTGTGAAAGCCGCTGAGAGGGATGAGACCGTGGGACAGGAGATAAACCTGGGCACTGGCAAAGGGTGGAGCATCGGGGAAACGGCCAGGATCGTCCTGGACGTTCTCGGTGTGGACAAGAAGATCGTGGTGGAAAGAGACAGATTCAGGCCGGAGAAAAGCGAGGTTTACAGGCTTATCTCCGATAACAGCAAGGCAAAAGAGCTGTTGAGCTGGAGCCCGAGATATTCCTTTGAAGAGGGACTGAAGATAACGGTAGACTGGTTTAAAGAGCATCTCGAGCTCTACAGGAGGGAGGTCCCTTAATGAAAGCCGTCATTCTTGCAGGCGGAAAGGGCAGACGCCTTGAGCCCTATACCGCTGTTCTGCCCAAGCCCTTGATGCCGGTGGGGGAGTACCCGATCCTCGAGCTCATCCTTCGGCAGTTGAGGAAGAGCGGGGTGGACGAAGTTATTCTGGCGGTCGGCCACCTGGCCGGCTTGATCCAGACATATTTTTCCGACGGGAGAGATCTGGGCATCAAACTCACGTATCATATGGAGGATGTACCTCTTGGGACTGTGGGGCCGCTCAAGGCCATGGAGGACATGCTGGATGACCCCTTTTTCCTCGTCATGAACGGAGATGTCATGACCGATCTGGATTTCAGAGATGTCATAGAATTTCACAGGAAGGAGAACTCTGTCCTGACCATCGCCGTCAACAGAAGGGATGTCTTTATAGATTTCGGCGTAGTCGAACTCTCGGAGAACAGGATAGTCGGTTATTCCGAAAAACCGAGCCTCCACTACTGGGTTTCCATGGGAGTTTATGTTTTTTCGAGGGAGGCTCTGCGGTTTATTCCCCGAGGGGAGAAATATGACCTTCCTCAGCTCGTGTGGCGGCTCCTGGAAAAAAACCAGAAGGTGTCAGCATATCGATACGAGGGTTTCTGGCTCGACATAGGGAGGGAAGATGACTTCAGGAAGGCTCAGGAAGAATTTGAGAAGAGAAGGGATAGTCTGCTTTAGATTTCTATCCTCCTTCCCTTCGGGATCTGGTTCTTGAGTTTGCCGTCCCTGTAGAGGGCGGACCCGAGAA
>JAGGUL010000031.1 GCA_021158525.1 Candidatus Hydrothermota bacterium
AAATGTGGAAAACTTTATCGGTGGTCTTTGAGTGGGGGTGTGTTGTGGTATTGGGGAAGTAGTTTTTCCACAGGAGTGGAATGTTACTA
Source organism: Candidatus Hydrothermota bacterium (assembly GCA_021158525.1). Classification (GTDB taxonomy): domain Bacteria; phylum Hydrothermota; class Hydrothermia; order B15-G9; family DRBW01; genus DRBW01. The sequence continues at coordinate 90 of JAGGUL010000031.1, forward strand.
CTACCTTAAAAACCATAAAACATAATATACGAGGAGGTAGATTATGAAAAAAAGCTTCGCAGCCATCGCAGTGGTTTTAGCGCTGGGCACCCTCGGAGCCCAGAATTTTCCGTACCATTCGATCTGGCTGAGCGAAAGCGAAACAGGACTGCCTGTGGCGACGAACATCACCGTCGTCGGCGGGTCCATCTTTACCCTCCATGCCTTCGCCAAAAGCGATAGCTTCGACATCGCCGGTGTGGTAATGCCGTTAAAGACCGATTCCAACTATATTCAGCTCGTCGATGGCACGATCGACAGCAGTACCTTCGAGGGCTGGATGTTCAAGGGCTTCAACTACCAGTACGATGCCGGGATGCTCCAGTGGCTGTGGTATGCTGCTGTTCCAGTTGATCCGGTCCTTCCTCTCCCCATGCATGAGGTTCACCACATAGGTTCCATCACTCTTGTTACAACTCCGGTGGGAGACACTGTGGTGGTGCCCATCGACACCCTTCTTTTCCCTCCCACCAATGTCCCCGAGTTCTCCGATCCAGACGGCTTCTCGCACACGCCTAACTGGATCCCCGTCACGGTTACTATAGTTCCCGCTCCCACCGACGTGGAGGAGTCAAATCCCGTGAGGAGTTACTATCTCCACAAGATCACACCCAACCCCTCGAAGGGAAGTGCTATGATCCAGTACGGACTTCCGAAAGAATCCGAGGTCGAGATCGCCCTTTATAACTCCGCGGGACAGAGAGTTAGAACTCTTTTCAAAGGCATGAAAAAGGCGGGTTCATATACCTTTAATCTCGACATGGTCTCCGCCTCGGGCTCCAATCTGCCCGACGGGACATATTTCATCAGCATTCAGGCAGGGAACTGGCGCAAAGTGGAGAAATTCCTCCTGGTCAAGTAAAGCAGACCGGCTAAGGAGGAGGACCATGGGGGAGAGCTCCGGCTCTCCCTCTTTTATTTTTAGGGAAAAGAATCTCCAAGGTTTCCGATTAAAGAAAAACTCACGCAGAAGAACATCCTTAAGAACCTGCTTTTCGAACAAATCCCTTTTCGGACTCCCTGAAGTTGACCGGGAAGTTTCTTGCCATTATTTTTCAACATGAGGGAAGCACAAATCCGTCGTTCGGGTGATACTGTTACAGGAAGAATGAAAGGCTTGCGCTGTTCTGAAAGTGGGGTCATACCGTCGTTGAGGAAAGTGGTGCTGGTGAGGTGAGGGAATCTACACTAAATTGATGTGCCCGCACCTTTTACTCTTACCCCGGCGAATATTCCGCGAGCACTTTGATTCTCTGTGCTGCAACTCTGCCTTATAATTTGCCTATGCTCAAGGAAAAGCTGCCGCTTGAGAGGGTTTACGAACTGGTGAAGAGGCTCAGGGCACCCGACGGCTGTCCCTGGGACAGAAAGCAGACGAACTACACCATAAGATACGACCTGGTTGAAGAGGCATACGAGGTGATCGAAGCCATAGAGGCCGAAAATGACATGGCTCTCCGGGAGGAACTGGGTGACCTGCTCTTCCTCGTCCTCATGCACATAAGGATCGGCGAGGAAGAGGGGCGATTCAAACTGAAGGATGTCACCGAGGGGATAATAAATAAGATGATCTCAAGGCATCCCCATGTCTTCGGCGACGTAAAATTCGAGGGACAGGATGAGCTCCTCGATTACTGGGAGAAATCCAAGAAAAATGCCTTTGCGGGCCTCGCCCTTTCGATGCCCTCGCTGCTTCTGGCGCAGAAAGTGCTCTCGAGGAAAAAGAGGCTCAAAATAAAGCGAGAAACGCCCCGGATCGATCTTGGCGATTTAGAGGATGCTGACGCCGAAAAACTCTCTCAAGTGCTCTTCAAAATAGCCTCTATAGCCGAAGAGAAGGGCATCAACCTCGAGGCCGCCTTCAAAAACTTCTTGAAAAAGGAGATCGCAAAGCTAAGGGACGTCAATGAGCCCTGACGATCTCCTTGATCCTCATGAGGCGAGAGAGATCGGACCTCTCCATCTCGGAGAGCTTCATCGTGATGTATTTCACCGTCTCCTCGAGTTCGGGGATCAGTATGTATTCCAGGGCGTTCACTCTTCTTCTGGTCTTCTCTATCTCGTTGGCGAGAAGTTTTAACGTCTTCTCCTTCTCGGCCAGCTCGAATATCTTGTCGAGCACCTTATCGAGGGCCAGAAGGGCTGTGTCCAGCTCGCCGGTTGTCGTCGCGAAGCCGTAGGCAAGTATGTCGCCCTCTATCTTCTCCTTGAAAACGGGGGCTTTCACGTTCATGACGTTTCTCTTGCCCACTTCCAGGGTCACTGTCTTTTTCGGTATGAGGAACGCTTCCTCCACGGCCTCGGGGTCCATGGCTGCCCTGGCGAAGAGAAATCTGCTCACCGTCCTGTTAAACTCCTCCTCCACCTTTTCCCTAAGCTCCTTGATGCCCTTTATCAGCATCATGAGCTGCCTCATGAGCTCGTCCTGCTTGTCCTTCAGAAGCTTGTGGCCCCTTCTGGCGAGAGCAGTCCTCTTCTTCAGCCGGAGGAGCTCCATTCGGGTCGGGTGAACCTCTATCATCTCTCCTCACCTGCTTCTTTTTTCTCTTCTTTCTTGAACCTCGGGAGATACTTGTCCAGATACTTGTCCCTTATCCTCTTCAGCTCGGCTCTCGGGAACATGGAAAGGAGTTCCCATCCGAGGTCGAGGGTCTCGATGATCGACCTTTCCTCGTATTCTCCCTGTCCCACGTATCTCTCCTCGAAAATGTCGGCGAACCTGTAATAGAGCTTATCGAGATCGGAAAGGGCGGCCTCGCCGAGAATGACGGCGAGCTCCTGTGCCTCCTTTCCGCGGGCGTAGGCGGCAAAGAGCTGGTTGAATATGTCGGCGTGGTCCTCCCTGGTCTTCCCCTCACCAATGCCCTTGTCCTTGAGCCTCGAGAGCGAGGGCAGCACGTCGATGGGAGGATAGATCTTCTTCCTGTGAAGGGCCCTGGAAAGAATTATCTGGCCTTCGGTTATGTAGCCCGTCAGGTCTGGAATGGGATGGGTCTTATCGTCCTCGGGCATGGTCAGGATGGGGATGAGGGTTATGGAACCCTTCTTGCCCTTGATCCTTCCCGCCCTCTCGTAAATGGTCGCCAGGTCGGTGTAGAGATAACCGGGGTAGCCCCTCCTTCCCGGGACCTCTTTTCTCGCCGCCGATATCTCCCTCAAGGCCTCGCAGTAGTTGGTCATGTCGGTCAGAATTACGAGAACGTGCATGTCGAGGTCGAAAGCGAGGTATTCTGCGGTGGTGAGAACCACCCTCGGCGTGGCGATACGCTCGATGGCGGGATCATCGGCGAGGTTGAGGTAGAGGACGGAACGGGAAATGGCGCCCGTTTTCTTGAAGTCGTTGATGAAGAAATCTGCCTCCTCGAAGGTTATCCCCATGGCGCCGAAGGCGACGGCGAACTCCTCCTCCGCCCCGAGCACCCTGGCCTGACGCGCTATCTGAGCAGCCAGCCTGTTGTGGGGCAGTCCCGAACCGGAAAATATGGGCAATTTCTGGCCCCTCACCAGCGTGTTGAGGCCGTCGATGGCTGAAACGCCCGTCTGAATGAACTCGTTGGGGTAATCCCTGGCATAGGGATTGATGGGCGAGCCGTTTATATCCCTCTTTACGTCGGGGATTATCTCGGGGCCGCCGTCGATGGGCCTTCCGAGCCCGTCGAAGACCCTTCCCAGCATGTCCGGGGAGAGGGAAAGCTCAATTCCTCTGGCGAGAAACCTCACGGTGGTCTCGGGTATGTCGAGGCCCGTCGTTCCCTCGAAGACCTGGACCAAGGCCTTATCCTCCTCGACCTGGAGAACCTGGCCTCGTCTTTTTTCGCCTGAAGGAAGCGTTATCTCCACGAGCTCTGCGTACTTGGCGCCCTCAACTCCCTCCACCATAAGGAGCGGTCCCGAGACGTCGGTGATCGTCCTGTATTCCCTAAGCCTCTTTAGATTTTCCCCCGATAAGACCTTGGATTTCATTGTCGATCTCCTTTTTTATTCCCTCAAGTTCCACCAGTTCATCCTCGGAGATGTATTTGGCCCTGGCTATCCTCTCCCATACGGGAAGCTGCCTCAACTCGCGCACCGTTATTCCCCTCTCGAGGGCCTCTTTTGCCTTCTCGTACATGTAGAGGATGAGCTTTAAAAGCAGGTACTGCTTTTTCAGCGAAGTGTAGGTGTCCACCTCGTGGAAGGCGTTTTGATGAAGGAAATCCTCCCTCAGTGATCTCGCCACCTCAAGGAGGAGCTGGTCGCTCTCGGAAAGGGCCTCTATCCCCACGAGCCTCACTATCTCCTCGAGCTCGGCCTCCTTGCTGAGAATCCTCATGGCTTCCGTCTGCATGTCGTAGAAATCGGGAGAGATCTCCTTATCGAGATAATCCCTGACGGTATCCCTGTAAAGGGAATAGCTGGTAAGCCAGTTAATGGCGGGGAAATGCCTCCTGTAAGCCAGCTTGTCGTCGAGACTCCAGAACACCTTCACCACCCTCAGAGTTGCCTGAACCACCGGATCGGCCAGATCGCCGCCGGGAGGAGAAACTGCGCCTATCACCGTCAGGGACCCCTCTCGCCTGTCCTTCCCGAGAGTTATCACCCTGCCTGCCCTTTCGTAGAAGGACGCCACCCTCGCCCCGAGATAGGCGGGATATCCCTCCTCGCCGGGCATCTCCTCGAGCCTTCCCGAGATCTCCCTCATCGCCTCGGCCCAGCGTGACGTCGAATCAGCCATGAGTGCCACAGAATATCCCATGTCCCTGAAGTACTCCGCGATCGTGATGCCAGTATAAACCGACGCCTCCCTCGCCGCCACTGGCATGTTGGAGGTGTTGGCGACGAGAACCGTCCGCTTCATCAGGGGCTCTCCCGACCTCGGATCCTTGAGCTCGGGAAACTCGATCAGAACGTCGGTCATCTCGTTTCCGCGCTCGCCGCAACCTATGTAAATCACAATGTCGGCGTCGGACCACTTGGCCAGCTGATGCTGTATGACAGTCTTTCCGGAGCCGAAAGGCCCGGGAACGCAGGCAGTTCCGCCCTTCGTGACCGGGAAAAAGGTGTCGATAATCCTCTGGCCAGTGACCATGGGGATATCGGGCAGAAGTTTTTCTTTATATGGCCTTGGGAGCCTGACAGGCCATTTCTGATACATCTTTATTTCTATTTCGCCCTTCCCGGTCCTGACCCTCGCCACGGGATCCTCGACGGTGAAATCGCCTTCCTCGATGTGGGTTATTTTTCCCCTGACGCCGGGCGGGACCATAATCCTGTGCTCCACCAGAACCGTTTCCTGAACCGTTCCTATTATGTCTCCGGGCTCAACCTCATCGCCGACCTTCGCCCGCGGCACGAAATGCCACTTCCTGTTCCTGTCGAGAGCGGGGACCGACACGCCCCTCGTGACGAAATCGCCCACTTTCTCCCTGATGACGTCGAGGGGCCTCTGTATCCCGTCGTAGATGGACTCGATAAGGCCCGGCCCCAGTTCCACAGAGAGAGGAGCCCCAGTCGGGTAAACGGGCTCTCCGGGACCGACGCCTCCCGTCTCCTCGTAAACCTGTATGGATGCCAGGTCCCCCTTGAGCTCAATAATCTCGCCGAGGAGCCTCTTCTCGCTGACGAGGGCCACGTCATACATCTTCTGGCCCGACATGCCCTCGGCCACGACCAGGGGACCCGCTACTTTTACGATTCTTCCTTCTTTCATAGAATTTTCTCCTCTTCAGAATATGTCAGCACCGATGGCCTTCTTTATCTTTTCCCTGAGGACCTCGAGAGCGATCCCCTTCCTTCCCCTGCTGCCGGGAATGGGGAAAATAGCAGGATAAGGGACCTTTTCGGTCTCGGCCAAGAGGTCGCTCACGGCATCGACGAAGTCCTCCTGAAGGATGATCAGGACATATCCCTCCTTTATGAAGTGCTCGATCGCCTCTCTGGCCTCCTCTCCCGTGTTGACTGGCCTGATCTCCAGGCCGAGCGCCTTAAAGGGAAAAACGACCTCTCTTTCGCCGACACATGCGATGTTCTTCATGGCTCTAATAGGGAAGGGGCAACCTTTCCTTTATCTCCTCCTTTGACATGTGGTAGATTTTCCCGACGAAGATCATCCTCAATATTTTGATCTCGTTCATCTTGCCATAGAGATATGCTATCAAGGGCTCGGGGCCCAGGGCAACCGTTCTGGTCTCCTTCAGATACCCGACGAGATAATCGTCCATCAGCTTATAAAGCCTGCTGAAAGACCCCTTCGCCCGCAGGCTGTTTATGCCCTCGTCGAATATGGCATAGTAAGGGGTGTGATAGAGCCTCCCCGAAAGGGTATCCAGAGGCTCCTGCGTGTACCTCTCTATCTCAAGAAAACCTCCCGGCAGAAGGGAAAACCGTATCAGATCCTCCCTCCCTATGAACTTCAGCCTCACGACGGTCATAAGGTTGAGAAGGTCAGCCTGTAGCCTGAAGTAGTTTCTCAGAAAAGCATCTCTCACTGACCTTCCTGTCAGGTAAAGGTAGGCGCTCTGATCGACGGCAAGGCTTATCCTCTGAGGGTCTCTTTTCTCGTAGTAACTGCTGATACCCTTTTCGACGGCCGTCTGAAGATGAGCCGGCAATTTGTCGTATCTCTCCTCCTGGAAAATCGCCTTTATGTCTTCGGGCGGGATGTTCCCATGAGGAGAGAGCGCGTATCTGAAATCCTTCTCGGCTATAAGGGATTTTATGAGCACCTTGACGTTGTGAAAATCGTAGAAGCTCCTGACCCAGTAAACCAGCTCTTCCTCGAGGGCAAGCTCTTCGAAGAGCTCAAAGGCACGCGCCCTCTCGGCTTCCAGCATATCCTCAAAGGCGAGGGGGCTCTCCAACTGAGGGATATAGGCACCATAATCGGTATCCTGCAAGCTCCTCAGAACCTCCTCGGCATCCTTAGCCTCGAGAAGCCTCTCCACCCGCTGACGGTCGAGCAACCTTGTCTCGAGGGCCCTGATCCTGCCCACCGCATAGGCGTAGTCTGTCTTTTCCTTTCCGAAGGGCGGGTACCTTACGAACATCCTATTTCCCGAAGAGGATCCTCGAGACCTCTACCTCGAGATCTTCCCTGAGGCTCTCCATTATTGCGGACCTGGTTGCCACCACTTTCATGTTTCCCTTTTTGAGTATGAATCCGCCGTCGGGGTCATCTTCGCCGTCGATAACCTTGAGCTTCCAGCCCTTTTCCCTGTTCAATCTCTCGACCCACTCTTTGCCCAGTTCCTTATCCACGATGATCTCTTCGTTGCCCGTCTTCACAAGAGATTCGATCAGTCCCGTGAGGAGCTTTTTCCTTATCTCAGAATTGCTGGCGAAGATCTTCTTCTCCACTTCCCTGAAAACTTCATCGATGAGCTTCCGCCGGGATATGAGAAGCTTCTTGTTGATCTCTATGAGCTCCAGGCTAAGGATCCGCTCCTTTTCCTTTTGAGCTTCCCTCTTAGCCAGCTCGGCGGCGAGCTTCCTTGCCTCTTCCGCCCTGGCCTCGGCTTCCTTCAGAATCTCGGCCGCCCGCGAAGAGGCCTCCTGGACGATCTCCTCCGCCTTTTGGGCGGCGTCGCTAAGTATCCTGTCCTTTATCCTCGATCCGCTCAATTTCGTCACACCTTTATTCCGATCAACAGGAAAAGAGTTATGAGGAGCCCGAGAACAGCGTAGGTCTCGACCATAGCGCCATAGATAACCGCTTTCATAGTCGCCTCCGGCCTCTTTGCGCCCATTTCAACACCGGCAGCACACACCTTTCCCTGGTGGATGCCCGAGAGCAGCCCGGCGAAAGCGACGGGCAGGCTGGCGAAGAATATCTGCCAGCCCTGAGCGACCGAGATGGCAATGGGAGTGCCGAGAAGACCCACTTTGAGGATGACGAAAAGAGCCGCTATGAACCCGTAAAATCCCTGTGTTCCGGGCAGGGCGACGAGCAGGAACAGACGGCCAAATTTATCGGGGTCCTCGGCGAGCACCCCGGCGGCCGATCTGCCGGCGAGTCCTATTCCGACGGCAGAGCCTATCCCTGCCAGAAAGGCCGCCAGGCCAGCTCCAGCAATGGCTATTATAAGTCCACTTTCCAAGGCAAACCTCCTTGTATATCCTTAACCTTCCGATTCCTCGTCAAGAAAAACCGTGAAATAGGCCCTCTTCGCGAGGGGAGTGAAGGGCTTTCCGCCATTCTCATAAAACTTGGTGAAAAACTCCACATATTGAAGACGAAGGCTGTGAACGAAACCCCCGAGAGCATTGACGGCGATGCTGAAAATGTGCCCGAAGACGAAAACCAGCCCGGCCAGAACATATCCAATCACCGGGAAACCCATAACGAGGCCCGCGGTGATGTTGACGGCCATCGCTATCCCCGCCGTGACCATGCCGAGGGCCATCAGCCTTACATAAGACAAAAGGTCACCAACAAAACCGATTCCCCCATACAGGTTGTAAAGCCCTTTGAGAATCCTTATAACGGGGTTCCTGCTCTTCCCGCCGCTGAAAAAGATGATCAGAAAAACACCAGCGAAGATAAGGAGAGTCGCCATGGCCTGAAGAGGCCCTCCGAATAGGAAGCTGCCTCCTTTGCCGGCCTTCACATTGGCGAAAACCAGCAACCCGGCCGAGAGCAGGACGATAAACCATGCGAGCTCATTGGAAATACCGCCCAGGGCATCGCCGAACCTGAGCTTGTTATAAAATCCCACGAGAAGGCCGAAGAGAAGCTGAATGTAGCCCAGCGCCAGGGAAAGGTAGAAGAACTTCATGGGTTCTTTCATCGGATCGAAAAGCATAAGGGAGTTCCTGAAGTCCTTCAAAAAGGGCAAAGGAAGCCTCTCTGGCAGATCGCCGAACCAGCTCCCGGTCATGGCTCCCGCGAGCACGGTGAAGAAAGCGCCGGCCACCAGGATCCACATGAAGTCTTTTCCTCCCCTCATTTTCTTCATGAGGATGAATCCCAGGATCAGGAGAACTATGCCGTAGGCAGCGTCGGTGAGACAGAGACCAAAGAAAAAGGCAAAGAAAGGAGCGAGGAGCGGCGTGGGATCCACCTCGGCGTAATTGGGGAGGCCATAAAGCTCGGTGAGCATCTCGAAGGGCCTGAACACCTTCTTGTTTGCGAGATCGACGGGGGGAACCTCACCGGGCTGGGGTGCCGAACGAGTTATGTAAACCGTTTCAAAGGAAGAAGCCAATTTCTCAAGCCTGTCCCAGTCGCTTCTCCTCACCCAGCCCTTTATGACGACCGCTTCCTCCGTGGCCGCAGCACGGTTCTCAGCTCTGTATTTCTCGAGGACCCCGGAATAATAATCATATAAAACCAGCAATTTGTAGGCATCTTTAGCCAGTTCTCTCGCTTTCTCGGCTATCTCGCTTCTCCGCTGAGCTATCTCCGAGAGCTTCTCCCTCAGGCCCTCAATGATCTCGGCCGGCCTGCCAGAAAGCCCCTCGAAATCGGCTTCTTCAAATTCAAGAGCCAGGAGCTCCTTACGGACTTCCTCCTCGTCCTTTATCCTGAAAACGAGAAGGAGATAAGACTTTTTGGCATCCCTGTTGACCTCGACATACTCCAGGGGAAGCTCCCGAAGCGAGTCAAGCTTTTCTATGGGAATTGTCCCGGCGACGACGACGGCCTCATGACTGCAGCCGAGTTCTGCCACGTCCATGTCCAGCTTGCTCCAGGGATCAAGCTGGTCGAGCCGATTGAGTAAAGAATTCTCCTCGACTTTGAGGGCTGACAGCTCCCTCTCCATCCCCTCCGTGGTATCGAGAAACTCGTCCATCGGAAAAGAGCTGACGATGTCCATGTATTCCTTTCTCGTGAGCTCTATCTTTCCACCGAAAATGCCAGCGAGGAAACCTCTCTTGGGGATATAGGGCTTCAGAAAACCGTGGCTCCTTTTAAGCCTGGAGAGGAGGGCCTCGAGCTCACCCTCATTCCTCTCCTCCGGGCTGAGAAGCTCCCTGACTTCTTCGATCGAGGTGTCAGACCGGAGATCCGAAATGTGAACGATGGAGGCCTTCTGGAGCTCCTCCAGAAAGGAATCTTTCTCGCTTTTGTGCAGCAGAATTACGACCTGATCAACCCGGGCGACGGCCATTATCCGATAATTTCCTTCAGCACCCTCTCCACAGCTTTTCCTATTCTCTCACGAGCTCTCGCCTCAAGTTCCTTTACCTCATCCGCTTTCTGTGCCCTCAACTTCTCGAGTTCTTTCTCAGCCTCTTTGCGGGCCTTTTCTATCGCCTCCTGGATGATCGCCTTCTTCTCCTCCTCAGCCTTCTCAGCTATTTCCCTGGCCTTTGACCTTGCCTCGGCGAGAATCTCCTCGGCCTTCGCCCTGCTCTCATCTACGATCCTCTTTGCCTCTTCTTCGGCCTTTTTGATATCCTTTATCAATTCTACAGGCATGAAAACCTCCGCATGGGCTTTATTTTAAATAAAAGCCGAAGGGGGGTCAAGAAGCCTGGTGAACCACAAGGACATCGGCCCTCGACGCTCTCAGAACTTTCTCCGTTATGCTACCCATGAACAGCCTCTTGAGGCCCGATTGCCCTCTTTTCCCCATTATTACCAGGTCTGCCCTTTCCGAAGCCTCGGCTATGTTCTTGTCGGCATCGCCCTTTTTGACCTCAGGAACGGCCCCAGACAGGCCGAGATCGGCGAGCCAGTCGGTCAGCCTCTTCTCTATCTCTGCCCTCAGCTTTTCCTCGCTCCTGTCGAGCTCGATTTTGCTCTCCGAGGAAAGGGCGAGTTTGGCGAAATCCGGCATTACATAAAGGGCCCTGACCTTCGACTGAAGCTTATCGGCGAAATAAGCTGCCCATAGGGCCGCTTTCTTTGAGTTCTCCGAAAAATCGACAGCGAGGAGTATCTCCTGAAATCCATCGGCTCTGTCCTCGAGCTTCTTGACGACCAGCACCGGAAAATCGGCGCCCCTTATTATTCCCTCAGAAATCCCGCCCAGCGAGAGAAACTTGGGGAGATCCGAATATCCGTGCGAGCCTATAATTCCCATGTCAGCTCCGATCCGCTCTGCATAGGAAAGGTACCCTTCCTTGGGATTTCCGGTCAAGACGAAGACATCCACTTCCCTGACGCCGTCGGCCTTCAGTTTCTCCGCGAGCTTGAGCAGGGACTCCTCGGCCTGTTTCTCGAGTTCTTCCTCGATTGAGAATGAAGTCCAGCCCGATATGATGCCTTCAGGATCGAGGGGAAGCTCCAGGGGCGGGACGATATGGACAAGGTGCACCGCAGAGTCAAAAGCCTTCCCCAGCTGGGAGGCCACATGAACCAAAGGGTCGGTGAAGGTAGAAAAATCGATACCCACGAGGATCTTTTTGACATTAATTTCTGTCATAATTTCCTCCCTTCAAAATTTTTACGGACAGGAATCCGGAGAGCCCGGGGCCCCGAGTTGAGAGCCCAGATCTGGATAAGTTCTTCACGTTAAAATTCTAAAGGATGGCCTTTAAAATGACAATGAGGGCATAGATTTCAGCGAAGGAAGGCGAGAAAGGCGAAGATGGCCGATAGACCCGAGAGGGCAAGGACAAAGTAGATGAGCATTATCGCCCTTTTGATCGATCGCCTGTATTCCTCCCCCATCGATTCGAGACGCCCGGATAGCTCTTCGAGGCGTTTCAGCGCTTCTCCGGTGACGTTCTCGAGGTCATCGAGCTTCCCCATGGAAACGTCAAGAGCCTCCTCAGATCTCTCGAGTTTCTCTACGATCTCGGGCCCCTTCAACCCGAGGAAACCATCCACAACTTTAAAATGTCCCCGCGCCACTTCCTCGAGCATGGAAACGATATTTTTCAGGCTTTCCCTTACATCTCTGAGGTTATCGGAGGTCGTCTTAAAAAGGTCGATCTCTGCCTTCAGCTTCACCAGGGTTTCAGCGAGACTTCTCGCAATCTCCTCGGCCTTGAGAAAATTTTCCCTGCCCATGATCTTATTATACCGCTAAAAACATCGGCTTAAAACGGCGTCATCGGGACAAAATGCCTTCACACAGCTTACCCAGCCTGGAAAGAAGCTCCCAGGCTGGGATCTCGGAGAGGTCATCGGGAAGTCTCTCTATCCACTTCCTGAGCGACGATCGGGAGCTCTCCGATGCCACGTCCATCATCAAGCGTAATGCGAACTCTTCATCCCTTTCGGCGATGGCTCTGAGAGCCCAGACTCCGAAATCAACCACTTCCTCATCGCTCCTTGCATATCTCTCGACGGCATTCTTCAGTGAGGCCAGGAAATCCTCGCGGGCAGTCTCCCTGTCACCCTCCCTGCAGTAGATCTCGGAGATGGCTCTCAACATGAGAAGGGCCGGGTGATCGGGGTAGCTCTCCAGATAACGGATAACCTGCCCCCTGAGCTCGGCTGCGTCGTTCAGAGACCTGATTTTCCCGAAAAGGTCCCTGCACTTCTGAAATCCGACATCGGGAGATGTTATTATATCCTCAAGGTCCTCTGTGAACTCCGTGGCCTCCAGATAGCGCAAAATGCGGTCCCGAATATCCCTGTCGGTGGGGCGACCCTCGCACAGGAGCAGCATCTCCTGCAACGCCCTCCTTCTGCTTCGCTCTATCACGTCGTATATGAAATTCAAAAGAAGCCCGATCACTCCCATGACAAAATCGACGTAGGGAAGATGTAGCAAGCTCCTGGCCTTCCCTTCCTCCACCTCCCTCCTCGAGTGAAGGTAGCTCTCTATATATTTGCCGTAGGTCTCGATTATCTTCTCCCTGTCGTACCCCGAGAGATAAACGGTGAAGATATTCCTTGAGTAATCGATGGTATAATCTGCCACGACGCCTATTAATAGCAGGCGGTGAAGCGCCTTCTCTATGGCAGGCCTCCTTTCTTCGTCGGCATGAAGGAGCTTCTTGCCTTCCATCGAAATATCCTCGAGCTCTCCGATTACCTTTCTGATCTCCTCCTTTTCGCTTTTTATACCCCTGAAAGATCTGGTGTGAAGATACAGCACTCTGGTTACGTCGTCATTATCGTCCCATTTCAGCTTCTCCAGCTGGCGCTGGATCTCCTCAACGAGCGTATTGGGATCGAGAAGGAATCGGGACCTGCCCGGGTTATCCACGGAAACCATGATCGTGCAATAGGCCTTCTTTCTGTCCCTGCCCGCCCTGCCGGCCTCCTGATAGAATGCCTCTATGGAGGGCGGAAGGCCGTAATGTACGGTGAAGCGGATGTTTGGTTTATCGATTCCCATACCGAAGGCCTTTGTGCAAACGAGGAGCGGGATCTCGTTTCTCTTGAATTCCCTGAGCACCCTGCTCTTATAATCCCTGTATTCCTCTGGATCGCGCCCCTTCGGCTCCTTCCCGCTGTAGATGTCTGCGGGTATCCCGAGCTCCCTCCGAATGTAATCGGCTACCCCCTCTACGCCAAATTCACCGTTGACGTGCAGACAGAAAATAAGACCCGAATGGGTATCTTTGCCTCGCGGGACGTATAGTTCTTCCGTGCTCAAGCCGAAAAGGGAGGGCAGTTTCCTCATCAGGTAGTCCCTGAGAACCGCAGGCTTGGCCGCGGATTTCGAATGGATCACGGAGAATCTGAGCTCGGGCCTGTCGAAGGTTCTGGGAGTGATTATGGCCTCGAAATCCTCGATCCCGAGCTCCCTCTGGATGTCCTTGAGGACGGCGCGCGAGGCGGTCCCCGTCAGGGCGAGAAGGGGCGGCGTCTTCCTGAAAGACCGGCAGTACTCGCGGCTCGTCCTTCCTATGTTCAGATAGGCCGTCCTGAAATCATGCCCCCATTCGGAAACGCAGTGTGCCTCATCCACCACAATGAGGGCGATGGGCGTGTGTTCGGTCAGAGACCTGAGGGAATTCCTGAATTCCTGGGTCTGGAACCGCTCAGGAGCGACAAAGGCAAATATATACTCCCCTTTCCCAAAAAGAGAAAGAGCCCGCGCCCTGTGTTCGGGGCTCTCGAGCTGGCTTGTAATGACTATGCAGCGGCCTATCCCGGCCGCTGACAGGTTATCTATCTGATCTTCCATGAGCGAGATAATAGGGTCTATCACCACTGTCCTGCCCGGCAGCAACATGGAAGCAAGCTGGTACACCAGGGATTTCCCCGCTCCGGTGGGCAAAAGGAGCAGGGTGTCCCTGCCTGACATCGCCCTCTTTATCCCCTCAAACTGTCCCTCCCAGAAATCCTCCTTTCGGAAGAGGTAGCGCAGAAAATAGCGCAGGTCCTCGATCGACGGTTCTTCAAGGTCCCTGATCAGCGGAGAGACCGGAAAAGATCTATGGGCTATGTGAAATGGAAAGTAGGCATCGCCCAATTCTATCGTGGGAAGCCCGGGGTTATCGCTGCCCGTGAAGGAAACGAATATCGCGTTTTCCGAGAGGGGGATCCTGCCTTCTTGTATGAGTTCCACCTTAACCTGCGGGATCGGCTCTCTCATTGAGTAGAAACTCAACAGCCTTGCAAATGTCTCCGCGAAGTCAAAAGCGGCCTCCTCGGCCAGAAAAATCGCCTCGTCGTCATCGAAGAGCCCTGTTCTGTGCAGATCGGTGTAGATCCTCCACTCCCTGTTTTCCCCAAGGGTCAAAAACCCCTCTGAGATCCCCAGGAAGAGGGCAAATTGCAGCTCGTGGGCAAACTTGAAGGAATAGGCAAGCCTCGCGAGACCCAGAGGAGGTCTCGATGTCCCCGAAAGCAGACCTCTGATCTCCCCGAGCAGGCCGTACTTCTCTGCAATATCATCGGCATCCATCTCCATCAGGTCCCGGGCTTTTATTCGAAGGACCTGGTAGCCAGCCCTGGCGAGATCATCATATTTTTTCTCCTCATCGATGGGGGTCCTGCCCTCTATCTCCACGGCCAGGGGATTCCAGATAAGGGGGTGGAAGAAAGCGAAGTCCACCCTCTGCAATTCCCTCACCCGCGTCGCTGTCTCCTCGTCTATGAGGCTGGAAAGGGAAATTCCCGGAACTACGAACTGAACGAAGTTTCGGCCAAAAACGTAGGGACAAACCTCACCGTAAAAAATAGCTTCTTCAGTCCTGTCGAAATCCCCGGGATCTCCGCTTCTCTCGTAGCCGGAGAGAAAGGCCGAAAGATACGGATCAGCTTTCAGCTCTGTCCCATCTCCAAACCTCTCCAAAAGCTCCCCCTCAAGAGAGGGAGACAGAAGAGTGATCCTTCCGCGGGTCAGGATCTTCTCGAGAACCGACAGAACCTGTTTTGTCTTCTCGTCGAGAAAGGAACCTCCTCTGTCGGGATAATCGATCCGCCACTGGGCAAGGGCATTCAGAAGCCTCTCGTCGATCCCTCCTGCATTGAGGTACTCGAGGATCGTTGCGGGCACGGCTGCGCTCTCCACAAACCGAACCTTCTTATCCCTTCTCCTGCTCGAAGCCTTTATCGTTCTCGGAAAAAACATGACTCATATATCCTGATTTTCTGGCTATCTCCTCACTCACGCTATTCTATTCAAACTTCTATCTGCTGTCAACTCGATCAGAGCGCCGCCTGCTTCCCTCCAATGGATCTCCGGAACAGACAGCCTGGCAATCGAGAGCCCTTCCCTTCAGATTGAAATCTGCCATATGAGGGGGCCTTTAAAATTGACTATCTCAAGCCCCGAACTTAAAATAGGCACATGGAACTTCATCGGCTCCCCATACATGAGCTCCACGGCCTCCTCAGGAAAGGAGAGGTAAAGGTCTCCGAGATCCTCGAGGATGTCATAACCGTTATCGAAGAGAGGGAAAAGGAGATCAACGTCTATATCAGCCTCTTTCTCGAGGAGGCCCGGGAGAAGGCACTGGAACTGGATGAGAGGATCAACAGCGACATACACTACCTCTTCGGAATCCCTGTCGCCGTGAAGGACAACATCGTCATGAATGTGGGTGAAACCACCTGCGCTTCCAGGATACTTCTGGGATACAAAGCCCCCTATACGGCGACAGCGGTGAAAAAGCTCACGGACAAAAACGCCATCATCACGGGGAAAACCAATCTCGATGAGTTCGCTATGGGCTCCACCGGTGAGTACTCTCATTTCGGCCCCACCAGAAACCCCTTGGCACCCGAACGGGTGACCGGCGGTTCCTCAAGCGGTTCGGCTGCAGCCGTGGCTGCAGGGGAGGCGATAGCGGCCCTGGGCTCCGATACGGGGGGATCGGTCCGTCTGCCGGCTGCTTACACCGGCACTGTTGGCTTTAAACCTACCTACGGCCGTGTTTCCCGCTACGGCCTTGTAGCTTTTGCCTCTTCACTTGATCAGATCTCGGTCATAACCCGGGACGTGAAAGACGCTGCGATAATGTTCACGGCTATCTCCGGATTCGACCCCCACGACTCCACCTCGGCGAAATTCGAGGTTCCTTCTTTCGATGAGATCTTCTCCCAATCCCCCAGGGGATTCAAAGTGGGACTTCCCTCCGAATATTTTGTCGAGGGAATAGAACCGGAGATAAGGGACAGGGTTCTCAAAGCTGCCGAACTGCTCGCACAAAACGGGTTCACCGTGAAGGAAATATCCATGCCCCACACGAAGTACGCCGTCGCGGTCTATTACCTGATAGCCACAAGCGAGGCTTCCTCGAATCTCGCCCGGTACGATGGTGTACGTTACGGCTTCAGAGCACCCGATGCCGACGACCTCGATTCTCTCTATGAGCTGACCCGTACCGGCGGCTTCGGCGAGGAGGTCAAGCGAAGAATCTTGCTGGGCACCTTCGCCCTGTCGGCCGGCTACTACGAGGCATACTACCTCAAAGCCCAAAAGGCCCGTCGCCTCATCAGGGAAGATTTCGACAGGGCCTTCGAGGATGTGGACCTGATTCTGGCGCCCACCCAGCCCGCTCCTCCACCCCTCATCGGAGAGAAGATAGAAGATCCACTTTCCGTTTATCTCCTCGACATCTACACTGTGACGGCAAACCTGGCTGGTCTGCCCGCCATATCCATACCCTGTGACAGGACGGAAGATGGATTACCTATCGGCCTTCAGTTCATAGGAAGGGCCTTTGATGAGAAAACCCTGCTCAGGGCGGCCGCCAGGGCGGAGTCTATTTTCGCTTTTCGTCCTTGAAAAGCTCCTTCTGGCACTCGGAGCAATAGCCATAAACGTTGAAGGAATACCTGCTTACCTTGAAATTTCTTTCCCTGGCTATTTCGTCCACGACCTTTTCTATGAGGTCGGACTTGAATTCCTCTATTTTCCCACATCTGAGACAGATCAGGTGATTGTGGGACTCAAGTCCGAGAATGAACTCGTAAAATTTCTTACCCCTTCCAAAGTCATGCTCCTCGATTATGTGGTTCTCCACAAGAAGGTTGAGAGTCCTGTACACGGTGGCCCTGGATATCTGCACCCTGTCCTTCAAACTCTCGTAAATATCCTGGGCGCTGAAATGAGACCTCGTGGAAAATATCTTTTTTGCGAGGGCTTCCCTCTGCTTTGTGAACTTCAAGCCTTTCTCCTTCAGAATGTCCCGAAAAACTCTAAGTGCTGATCGCATAAGGGAAATTTAACATCACACCTTTTCCTTGTCAAGGGTTCGCGTATTAATTTAAAATAACATTCTAAACCACATGATGGACACAACTGGAAAATTCACGAGCGCTGCCCTGCTCGATGATCTGACGGGGCTCTATAACAGGAGGTACTTCTACCTGCGCCTCGATGAGGAGATAAAGAGGTCCAGCAGGTATGGAAGGCCCTTCTGCCTTCTCCTGATGGATCTCGATAACTTCAAGCTCATAAATGACTCCTTCGGGCACCTCAGGGGCGACAGGGTGCTGGCGGAGTTCGCGAGGCTACTCAGGGAATCCGTGAGGGAAACCGACATAGCCTGCCGCTATGGGGGCGACGAGTTCGCACTGATTCTCCCCGAGACCGACAGAAAATCCTCGCTGAAAGTTGCCAATAAAATAATGGAAGCACTGAAGAAAACCTATTTCGGGGATGATATGCCCCTGAGACTGTCCATCTCTATCGGGATCTCCTCATATCCTGAAGACGGAAACACACCCGAAGAGCTCTTCAACGCGTCGGACCACGCTCTCTATTTTGCAAAAAGAGAAGGCGGGAACAGAGTAAAGTTCGTGGAGAAAAGAGAGATGCCCGCACAGGAGACGGGCCTGTATCTCTCGCCGAAGTTCACCGGAAGAGATGACGAACTGGAGTCCCTGAAAAAGTTCTTCGTCAAAGCCCTTCAGAGAAAGACAACAACGGTGGTGATATCGGGCGAGGCCGGCGTCGGAAAAACGCGCCTTGCCAGAGAATTCCTGAAAGTCGCGAGCCTCCTGGGTGCCGAGATTCTGAAGGGGAAATGCTACGATTTCACGAAGGACATCCCCTATCAGCCCATCAAGGAGGCTCTCGCCACTTTTTCAGAGATAGATCCCCTCGAGATCTACAGCATCATCGAGGAGATGCCCGTTCTGATACGTTCTGAGGTGCTCAAGATTTTGCCTTTTCTTGACATAACCAGGCTGAAGCTCTCCTCGGAACAGATAAAAACGGGCAGAGAGCCCGACGACAAGTGGAGGCTCTTCGGAGGTATAAAGGAACTCTTCGAGGGGCTCGAGCGGAAGAGGCCTCTCGTCCTCTTCTTCGATGACATCCACTGGGCCGACGAGGCGAGCCTCGAGCTCATCTCATTCCTAGCACGAAGCATCGAAAACAAGAGGATTCTCTTCCTGCTCGCCTTCAGAGAGGGCGAGAGGGAGAAAAACCCTCTCAGGAGCTTCCTCAACAGCTTCACCAAGGAGAACAACTACCACGAGATTCACCTCACGAGGCTCAAGGAGGAAGATGTCTCCAGGATGCTCAAGAGCATCCTGGGATTCAACGCTCCCGCCGAGCTCGTGAATTATCTCTACACCGAAACCGAGGGCAATCCCTTCTTCATCGTGGAGTATGTCCGCAGGATGGCTGACGAGGGGACCATCTCTGAGATCAAAAAGGGATCTTTCCAGGTCGAAACCATAAAGAAAACAATCCCTCCTGGCATCAAGGACATAATCCTGGCTCGTATAGCACCCTTACGAGACATAACCAAGAGGATCCTGAGGATAGCTTCCGTTATCGGCGAGGAAATAGATTTTAACGTCCTCCTGGCGGTCTCCGGGATAAACGAGGGGTTCCTCTTTGATGTGCTCGACGAGCTTTTAAAATTGAAAATACTCCGCGAGGACCTCAGACTCGGCACCGAGGTATATAGCTTTACCCACGGCAAAATTCGAGATGTCGTGTATGAGGATATGCCCCATTCCCTCAGAAAGACATTGCACAGGAAAATAGGAAATACCCTGGAAGAGATGAGCCCCGATGCCGAACAGATCGCGGAGGAGCTGGCGCACCACTTTCTGCAGGCCAGAGAAGAGGAGAAGGCACTGAAATACCTCATGATGTCAGCAAGAAAGGCGGAAAAACTTTACGCTTTCGAAAACGCTCTCTCTCACTATGAGAAAGCTCTCACCCTCATTCCTCCCTCAAGAAAGGAGCGCCTTGATATCTACATGAGCATGATTCCCCTGCTCCACGTCCTCGGCAAGAGGAAGAGGGAAAAGTTCATTCTGGAGAAGGCCTTTGCCCTCGCCGACGAGAAAGACGAGCGCTATCGCGAGTTGCTCAGGCACCGAATCAAGTACCTGATCTCCCTTTCCAGCTATCACGAAGCAAAAGAACTGTGCGAAAGCCTTCTCAACCTGGAAAAGCGCGCAGGAAAGAGCCCCGAGTACGCGGAGACCCTCATGCTTCTCGGGAAGGTCCACTACCTTCAGGCTTACTACGACACAGCCCTGAAAGCTTTCGAGGAGGCCGCTGAGATATGGAAAGAGCTGGGAGACAACTCGAGCTACGCAAAAACTTTAACACAGACAGCGAGGATACTGAACAAGCGCGGGCAATCGAGAAAATCCACAGAATACCTCAGCAGGGCCTTCGAGGTTCTCCAGAGGGCCGGGGACAGAAGAGGAATGGCCGAGATTTACTGCGAACAGGGCATTATTCACCTCGATCTGTCGGAGTTCGGGAAGTCCAGGGAGTTCTTCCAGAAAGCCCATGAACTTTACACTGAGGTCGGCGACAAGGAAGGAGAGGCAAGGGCCCTTCACCTTGAAGGCAATTCGATCCTGAGCGTTTCCGATTACGAAGAAGCCCTCTCGAAGTTCGAGAGGGCTCTGGAGATAAGAAAAGCAATAGATGACAAGAGGGGCATGGCAGCGTCCCTCGCCAACATGGGACTCATATACCAGAGCACAGGGAACAACGAAAAGGCCATAGAGTATTACCGCTCTGCGGCTGCTATAGCGGAGGAGATCGGCGACAGGGATAGCCTGCAGGTGATCCTCAACAACATGGGCACGATATACCTGGATGAGTCCAACCTCGGGGAAGCCCGAAAGAGCCTGAACAAGGCCCTCAAGATCGCCCGCGAGATCAAGGACAGATCAATGGAATCCACAGTACTGATAAACCTGGGCAACATCGCCTGGCAAAAGGGGAAACTTGACGAGGCCGAAAAGGCTTTTCTCGATGCCCTCAAGGTCAAATCCGGCCTTCACGACAGGGAATCCGTGGGACTGATAAACACAAATCTTTCCATTCTCTATCTGGAAAAGGGCAAATTCAAAGAGAGCCTCTCCCGTATAAAGAGGTCTATAAAAATGCAGAAAGAAATAGGCAGCAAGAGCAGCTATGTAACGGCTCTCTTCACCTATTACCAGGTCCTGAAAGAAATGGGAAAATACAGGCTTGCCGCCAGCAAGGTGTCTGAGGCCTTGCGGATCTCGAAGGAAATAGGAGCTCTGGAGGAAGAAGCCCTCGGCTATATATTCGCCGCAGAGGCCAATCTCTACCTCGGGAACACCGATGTGACCAGGGAATACTTGCAGGAAGCCGAAAAGCATGCTGAGGCGCTGAAGAACCCCGTCATCCTCGTGTCGCTCTATGAGACAAAAAGTCACTTTTACCGGGAATTGAAGAGGACGGAGAGGGCGCTCAATGAGATCAAAAAGGCGTTCAAACTGGCGAGGAAATATGAGCTCGCCACCGACATCCCCTATATTCTGAAGTCGATGGCCGAGATCGAATACCTGGCCGGCGATAGGGAAAAGGCAAGCGTCCACCTGAAGAAATGCATGGATCTATGCGAGAAGTTCGGGATGTACTACCTGCTGTTGAAATGTCTGGCTTTTGCCCAGGAAACCGATCTCTTCCCCGAGAAGGCAGAGGAAATCAGGAACAAAATCGAATCATTGTCTGAAGATATTCTGAAAGGGCTCTCGGAGAAGGACAAGGAAAATATACTCCGCACAATGGTCCCCGCTACTCTTTGATTTTGCAAGATACTTTTGCAAAATAAAAGACTCCCCTACCCCTCAAGACCTCCAACTTGTGGCATATATTTTGCATATCAGATCAGTGATGAGGGGCACCGATATTCACCATAAGAGAGGATACCTGATGGCGATACTTATCGTGGCGGGTTCTCTCAACGCTGGGTTCAAGAGATTACCGGCGGATTTCCTGTTAAAGAAAAGGGGGTCAGGATTTAGCCAGCAGAAGGGAGAAGTCGCGCCTTTCGGGGGCTTTGGCTTCTTCGAGGCGCCGGAGAGAAATATGGCGGTGGGTTCTGGCGACGGAGAGCTCCTGGCGATCATCTTCAGCTCCCCATCGGGTGACACGCTCAATCCCCTCGGCGGAGTAGCGGTCGCTTACAGTACTGACGGAGGACATAGCTGGACTAACCGCATTCTCTCGGATCATATGCTCTACAGAGCTTTCTCCGGGACATTCTGGGGCCCGGGCGGCGATCCCTGTTTCGCCTGGCAGGAAACCGCTCTCAGCGGGGACAGCCTCACTACGATTCTTTATTTCGCCGAGGATACCTCTTTCCCGGAGGGAAATCTCGCGATTCAGTCCCTGCCGGGGTCTGACATAACCGAGCCATGGATGCCATCCCTCTCAGTGAGGGATTCCGTCGTCCTGATCACAGCAGTTAACCTGACTGAAAACCGTTTTTCCTACATCTGGAGATCCATTGACGGGGGCGCCTCCTTCATCATGGATACGCTCATGACCCCTGGAAACTATGGGGACCTCGGAAACTGGCAGGATCCACCCATAATAGCATTCGGGAGGGATGGATTCGTAGCCTGCATCAACAACCTGAAGGTCCAATATGGCGATTACCAGGCAGTAACTCCCTTCTACACGGAATCTACCGATTGGGGTGAAACCTGGACGGAGCCATTGAATCTCTGGGATGTAACCGGTGGAATTCCCTACGACTCGGCAGGGGGATGGTGGTATGGGTACAGCCTGGTGGTTGACACTGACAACATTCCCCATGCTGTATGGAGATTCGCAAAGGGCGATAACGAATTCGGGGACATATGGGAATTCCACCCCACGGGAGGCGCTCCCGGAAACTGGTCCGGCTGGACCAGATCCCTGGTGGTAGGAGAGGGCGATGGAACGGAGACGGCAAGCTTCCCGCAGATATCCCTCGATCCGATAACAGACAACCTCGTTGTGACTTATCTGAAGCTCGACGCGGCTTCACGCACGGATCCCCTGCTCTACTATGCCGTCTCCGAAGATGGGGCTCAGTGGTATGAAAGGGGACCGCTCAGTGTGGAGGCCCCCGTCTGGTTCGAGACCGGCATCGTCTCCCCCTATCTGCCTCTCATGGGACCTGTCGCAGAGGGAAATCTGGCTTATGTTTCTGCTGCCGGCGGATTGCTACATCACTCCTGGTACATCGATTACAGTCCAATGTCTGCGAAAGAGTTGGCGGGTATGCCGAGTCGTAATCAATTCAATGTTGAAATACTGGGAAAAGGGATCTTCGCCTTCTCTTTCAATCTAAAGGAGGCTGACTATATTGACATCATGCTTTATAATATAAGCGGTCGGTATGTGAGGACCCTGGGATCGGGGTTATTTGAAAGGGGCGTGCATAGACTCATCTGGGAAGGGGATTGCGGGATAAGTGCAGGAGTTTACATAGCGGTTCTCAGAGGTCGTAAAATCGGATTTATACCTTTGAAATTGATCCTCCCCCTATAGCCGGTCTTTGCACACGCTCCACCCCCCTCACAGCCCGGTAGCCAGCCCTTCGGGGCTGGCTGCCATTTTATTATGCCTTCGACGAACCCTCCGCTGACGAGGCGATCAATGCCTTCCTCGCTGAAATTTTTCGGTTAATGCAAAGTGGCTCTGGATAGGTGGGATTAAAACATCTAATCGGGGAATATCTTGCCGGGATTCATTATCCCAAGCGGATCGAAGGTCTTTTTCAATGCTTTTTGAAGCTCGATAAGCAACGGTTCCTGTTCGAGATGGATGAAATCCTTTTTCAGAATGCCCACGCCGTGTTCCCCCGAGATCGTTCCGTCAAGATCGAGGGCGATCTTGTAAAGTTCGCCCACAGCCTTCAGCACTTCTCCCTCCCTATCGCCAGAATAAAGAAAATTGACGTGGAGATTGCCGTCGCCAGCGTGCCCGAAGGTGGCGACGCCGATTCCAAGGCCCGATGCGAGCTCGCGGATCCTCCTGACGGCTTCGGGGATGTAGCTTCTCGGAACAACTATGTCTTCTGACCTGACCCTCTCGTACTTCTCCTCCAGGCTCGGAAAAACCTTCCGCCTCGCATCCCACAGCCTGGCGCGATCCTTCTCGTCCCTCGAGGCGTAAATCTCAAGGGCGCCGTTCTTCTCGCAGATCCCGGCTATCTCCTCCAGCTCATCAAAGAGATCTCCTCTCCCATCGACTTCAATGAGAAGGAGGGCTTGAGTCCCATCGGGGAGGCTTCCGGGAAGTCTCTCGGCGATGTGAGCCACAGATACCCTGTCGAGAAACTCGAGGGCGCGGGGCAGATATCTCCTCCTGATAAGTTCCGTCACCGTCTCCGAGGCTTTGAGCTCGTCGGGGAAGGCAACGAGCAGTGTCTCGATCTGAGGTGGATCGGGGATCAGCCTCAACACGGCCTCGGTCAGCACTCCCAATGTGCCCTCAGAGCCCACAAAGGCAGAGACAAGGTCATAGCCGACGACCCACTTCTTTGTTCTCCTGCCGAACCTGACGACGCGTCCCCCTGGCAGCACCACCTGAAGCTCGAGGGTGTAATGTTTTGTTACACCGTACTTGAGGGCTCTCGGGCCACCGGCATTCGTGGCGATGTTTCCGCCTATCATACAGCTGTCTATGCTGGCGGGATCAGGAGGGTAAAAGAGCCCAACATTCCGGACCTCGCGGTCGAGATCGCCCGTGATCACCCCGGGCTCGACCCTCACGTGGAGGTTCTCCGTGTCAATATCCAGGATTCGGTTCATCCTGTCAAAGACCAGGACGATGCCTCCGAGAAAGGGAACGCACCCGCCGGCAACTCCGGTCCCAGCACCCCGGGGAACCACTGGTATCCTGAACTTTTCTGCGAGAGAAAGTGCCCTGACCACGTCTTCCAGCCCCTCAGGATGAATCACAAGGTCAGGGAGGTATTCACCCTATATGCCCGACTCGTCAGCAGAATAAGACCTCCTGTGGTCTTCGTCGTCGAAAACTTTATTCTCGCCGATCTCCTCTTTAAAAATCCTGATGATCTCGCCCTTCATATCGCCGGCCTTTAGGATACATTTACGTTTCTGGCCCACTCCCTGTTATCAAGATACCATTCTACTGCCTTTCTCACGCCTTCCTCAATGGGCACTTCCGGCGTCCATCCGAGAAGCACATGGGCCTTTCCTATATCGGCCATTGTTCTGGGGACATCGGCGGGATGGGGCGGGAAATACTCGATCCCGGCCTTCTTGCCGAGATATTCCTCTATGAGGCCGATCACGTAATTGAGCTTTACAGGCCTGTTGTTCCCGAGATTTACAACCTCGTATCCCAACGGCCTGAGGCCGGCGATCGTGCCCCTCGCTATGTCGTCCACATAGGTGAAATCCCTCTCCTGATTGCCGTCGCCGAAGACGGGTATGGGTTCTCCCTCTGCGATGAGCTTTATGAACTTGAATATGCTCATATCGGGACGCCCGGCCGGACCGTAGACGGTGAAGTACCTGAAAACCGTCACATCGATGCCGTAAAGGTGGTGATATGAAAAGGTCAATGCCTCGGCCCCCTTTTTCGAAGCCGCATAGACCGACAACGGGGTGTCGGTTACCATCGACTCGCTGAAGGGAGGTGAATTAAGCCCATATATGCTTGAGGTCGAGGCCAGTACGAACTTCTTCACCCCGTGATCCTTCGAGAGCTCCAGGAGGTTCAGGGTGCCCACGGTGTTGGTCTCGACATAAACCCAGGGGTTCTTCACGCTCGCCCTCACCCCCGCGCGGGCGGCGAGGTTTATGACCGCATCGAACTTCTCCGTCTCGAAAATTTCCTTCATCGCCCGAAAATCCACTATGTCGGCCTTGAGGAAACGGAATCGGTTGAGTTCCCTCAATTTCGCGAGCCTCCATTCTTTAAGCTTCACGTCATAGGCATCGTTGAGGTTGTCGACACCGAGAACTTCGTCGCCCCTTTCTGCAAGCATCTCGGCCACTTTATGTCCGATAAATCCCGCTGCCCCTGTGAGTAAAACCCTCATGTCTCGACTCCTTTATAGTTAATAACCTTGATATTTCTCTTTTTCCCTTTTCTCTCGACCTTGTAAGCTATGTCGGCTACTGAAAAAAGAGGAACATCTGAAGAATTATCACTAAATACTTCAATAAAGTAATTATCTCCATTTCCTATAAGTCTATGTAGTCTCAGAACTTTAATTTTCCCTCTGCATTCCTCACCAATTTTCCCCGTGAAATATTCACCCCTAATCGTCGCATGTGTGCCAAGTACCTCTGCTGATATACCCAGAAACTCGCAAAACTCTTCAACCACAAATGCAAAAGAAGCTGAATTTATTATAACTCTATTTCTTTCCTTTAGATTCTTGTAAAAAATTGATAGGATTTCGGGATCTACAAATGCAGAAAATTTCGTATGCCAAAATCGCGACGTTAGACGTTTCACTTGGTTTAATCTTCTGCCCCTTAAGAAAAAAAAAGCAAAAAGTTTTTTTAATGCAAATGTACTCAACAAATTTACCTTATACATAAGAAAGAAAAGCAAAAAGGGCAGTAGTAGATAATGACGCCACATTCTCGTAGCAAAGAAGAAAACCAATGGCAAAAAACTATCTCTTTTTGTGATGGTTCCATCAAAATCAAAAACTATTAATTTGTCTTTCAAAGTTTGTCTACCTCCAATAACGCACTCTGTACAGGATTGATACTTCCAGTTCTGAGAAATTTACTACCATAATAGAAAAATTCAAAAATGAAGGGATATAAATCATCTTTCCAGAAATCATCGTATATGTCGTTTTTAAATTTAAAAAAGTTAAAAATGGCGCGAAATGGATTAAGTGTGTGTTTAATCTCATCAATCACAGCTAAAATATCTCCTAAAATCCACCTGGCTTTTACCCCAGTTTTATACTGCAACAAAGGATGAACGTCACCCTCAGCGGCGATCTTATAAAGAAAATAGGGAAAATCAACGCCTGAAGCAACAGGTAATGCTAAAGAACCCCAGAAACGTGGGTTAACTTCTATAAGCCAAGCTTTTTTTTGGGCTTCATTATATTTAAACTCCACCATTGCCACACCATGCCACTGTAGTGATTCAAGTAAATTAATCGCATATTTCTCAATAATCGGGTTCCTAGTTCCTACTCTCAATGTACTTGTTCCACCTGTGAAAATCTTTTCCCTCAATCGCTTATGGGTAAAAATTGCTCTTAACTCTCCCTTGTTAAAAAGAAGTGAAACACCATAGCCTGAACCAGCTACATATTCCTGAAGTATGGGGGGAACTACTGCATCTCTCTTGCCCATTTTGATTCTCCTTAATATTCCCAAAGCTTCTTCTTTAGAATGAGCATAAAAAACGCCTTTTGCGCTGTTGGTGTTAATTTGCTTGATTACAAGCGGATATCCGCAATTTTCCAGCAACTCCTCTGCTTCATAAAAGTCCTTAGGCATAAAAGTCTTAGGAACAGGAATCCCCAAACTTTCCGCATACTTAATAACGCTGTCTTTTCTGTGAACCTTTAGAAGTTTATCAAAATCGGCTATCGGAACAATTATATCTGATTCTTTAAACAAATCAATAAATCTCGCTGCGACAAAAAGTTCCTCATGAACAGGCAAATAAATTCCGATCTTATTCTTTTTGCAATAATCTATAATTGAAACAACAAATCCTCTCGGGTCCTCATAAAACGACGGGTACTTGATAAATCCTTTGCAGTACTTCGACATCCTAGACATAGCTATTGGAGAGCTATCACCAATATATACATAAATTCCCTTTGTTGCCAAACTCCTTAAAATTATGTATGCAATCCTATTCCATCCGTAAGTCACAAGGACTTTTTTCCTATCCATTTTATTCATGTTTCCATCGCCTGATTATTTCCCTGTTTTCACAGCTATTCAAAAGCATCGGCTTCATCCCTCTCATGCACTATGTTCGTATAACTAACTTCTCCAGGATTCTGGAACAGTCGCTTCCTGCATTCGCTATAAAGCCTTTCAAGTTCTCCAAGAATCACATCAACTGAAAATTCTTTCACAACTCTTTTACGCCCAGCTTCTCCCATTTTTTTTCTTAAACCCGCATCGCCAATAAGGTTCGAAATCGCCTTTTTCAGAGCATGAGAATCTCCCACCGGTACAAGAAATCCGTTAATTCCGTCTTTTACCAAATCTTTACATCCCGGAGCATCCGTCGTAACAACGGGTTTCTGCATAGACATAGCCTCTAATATTGTCCGAGATAATCCTTCCCGATAGGATGGTAGCACATAAATATCAGTAATATAAAGAATTTCTCTGATTTCATCTCTCTTTCCCAAGAATCGAAGCTTTTCTGTACTATATTTTCTTATAAAACTCTCTGGAATTGTATCAGGGTTGCCCTTATCTCTCCAGCCTACTACAAGGAAACAAACGTCATCGCGTTCTCCCAATATTTTATTCGCAGCTTCAACATACTCCTTTATTCCCTTACCCCAATACATCCTAGCAATCATTGTAACAACCTTTTCTTCTCCAGTAAGCCCTAATTCATCTCTGAGTTTTTCGACTTTCTTTACATCAACAGAGCTGGAAGAAAAATAGACTGTATCAACTCCTGATCCCCTGATAAGTCTCAATTTTACCTTCTTATTGCTTACATATTTCGAAAGTAGCTTAAGATCATCTGTGTTCTGAAAAATGACATAGTCAGCCATATTCAAACTATACCGATAAAAAGCCGTATAAATCCACTTTTTTAACCTTTTTTTATCCGATGTACCGCAAGTTGTGTAAACATGCCCGAGGCCGGTTATGGTGTTTATGATGATCGGAATCCCCGCACGACGGCCGGCGAGAGTTCCGTAAAGGTTCGGCTTGTACGTGAAGGTATGCAGGATATCAAAGTTCTGTTTCTTGAAAATGCGATAAAGTTCGCCTATCGTCCTGGATTCTTTGAGGGGATTGAGGCTCCTCCTGTCTATCCCGTAGCTGATGACCTGGAAACCATTCCTCCTTAACCTGTCACTGTACTCCCCCTCGGGGACAAGGGCAAACACCTCAAATCCCATCTCCCTCAACTTTTTCATCCAGGGAAGCCGGAACAGATAGAGGTTCATATCGAGATGTGAGAGAAAGGCGACTCTCATCGTCTTTCAGCCTCCGTCCTGCTCTCCTTCCGTAAGAGAAGTTCTCCGTAGAGATCGAGCAGTCTCTGCGCCGTGCTCGATATGGAATAATCCGCTGCGATTTTCATTCTGGCTTTTCTGCCCATCTCATCGAGCTCTTCCCGATGTGCAAGGGCATTGAGGATCCTCTCCCGGAGTGCATCGGGATCTCCCGGTTCCACGAGCCAGCCACTAATGCCATCTTCGATAAGCTCGGGAACGCCCCCGACCCTGGTCGCTATCGCGGGCCTGAAACGTGCCATCGCCTCGAGGAGGACCATCGGAAGGCCCTCCCAGAGAGAGGGCATAACCAGGAGGTCAGCGGCATCCATGAGGAGTTCCACATCCCGCCTGAATCCGAGAAAACGGACCGTTGGCTCGAGACCCAGCTCAGCGGCCAGCGCTTTTAGCCTCTCTTTCAGCGGGCCATCCCCGGCAATCAGACAGAGGAACCGGCCGACCTTCACCCCTGCCAGGGCCCGAATCAGAACGTCGAGGCCCTTCATGGGCTCCAGCCTGCCCGCGTATAGCAAAAGGAAACCATCGACATCTAATCCGAGCCTCTTCCGCGCCTCAGCCCTGCTCACGGTTTTCTCTGGCAGCTTTACGCCGTTGGGTATCACCGATGTTTTCCCTTCAAGCCCCGGGATCCAGGCGAGAAGGCCTTCCCTGACGTTCCTGGACACTGCCACGATCCTGTCAAATTTCCTGTAGACGAAGGCCTCCACGGGCCTCAAAAGCGGGAATTCCCTCCTCCTGTTGTGAACGCTGTGCTCCGTATACACCCACTTCCATCTCTTCCTCGGGACGGGGAGAAATGCAGCATACCAGCTGGCGGGGAAAAGGTGCACGTGGATGAGATCGTATTCCCTTTCCTCGAGGAGTTTTCTCAACTTCGTAAATCCCGCGAGGGCATATTTTTTCCTCAGGCCGAGTTCATGTACAGGGATACCGGTCAGCCTGAGCTCCTCGGACAGATACCCCCCATCGTACAGGAGGGCAATCTCCGGGCGCACGGGAAGACCAGATTCCCTGAAATACTCAACCGTGTTGTACAAAACCCTCTCTGCGCCCCCAGCCCTGAGCGAGTCTATTACGTAGAGGACTCTGATATCCCTCATCGGTCCGTTTCCAGGAGGAGCGCCCTGTAGCTCCTCCCCCGGAACAAAGTCCTCCTGAGGAACGTCCTGGCCTCCATGGGGACGAGATATCTCACGAGTATCCGAGAGAAGTAAACTGCCGTCTCAGGCGGCATATTGCCTCTCCTCACGTTTTTAATCCAGATCCTGAGAAGATTCATCTCCTGTTGTCTCTCTCTCTTGAAAGCCACGCTCTCTCTGTTGATCCGATGTTTTACGAGGTAATCGGGCAAATTCGCTGCGTTGTGCCTCCTGAGAAGCCTTATCCAGAGGTCATAATCCTGAGAATATCTAAAACTCTCGTCATAACCGCCCAGTTCGAGAACGGTTTTCCTTCTGAACATAACCGACGTGTGGAGGAACTGGTTCCCCCGCAATAACTTCTTTCTTATCAGGGATGGGACAAGGGCTGGCTCCCAGCGGCCGATGATCCTGTCGTCCTCATCGATGATATAGCCTCTCGTGCCGAGAAGGACTATGTCCGGCCTGTGCCTCATAAAAAGAACCTGCTTTTCAAGCCTATCTGGAAGGGACACGTCGTCAGAATCCTGCCTCGCCACGTATCTGCCCCTTGCAATTTGCAAGGCCCTGTTCAGCGAACGGGTGAGCCCCAGGTTCTCCCGGTTCCTGAGAACCTTTAGCCTCGCGTCCTTAACCGCATAAACGTCGAGCACCCTTTTGACGTCATCATCGCTGCTGGCATCGTCCACAACTATAAACTCGAAGTCCTCGAAACTCTGGGAAAGGATACTGGATATCGATGCCTCCAGAAATGCCGGCGGCGTATTGTATACCGACATGATCACGCTGATTTCAGGCTCTCTCATTCTCATATCTGTTATACAAATTATACAAAATTCCTGCCAGTGAGAACTGAAGGACGAGCAGGTACCAGAAAACGTATTCACCGGTGCCGAAGGGGCCGGCGTTGTGAAACATCGAATGGGTCAGGTAGGAGACATTTGCGCCCAGAAGGCCGACGGCGAGAGCGCCGGCAAGGCGCCCTCGCCGTCGGCCAGCCCTGAGCAGAAAACCAAGATGCCTAAATAGCAACACATAGAGGGAAATCAGAAGCAGAAAGCCCACGATTCCGTTATAAATCCAGGTATTGATGAACTGATTGTGAGCTGTAGTTTGGGTCACGACGAGCGAGGCGAGCTCGGGCCTCGAAGTTTCGGAGACCGTGCCCGAGGCCACCTCCTGGAATCTCCCGATCCCCACGCCGAGAGGATGGGCGAAGAGCACGTCGGTCGCCGATTGTATCAGGACGATCCTCCCCACATCGGTCCTCTCGCCCTCGAGTCTCCTCTGAAACCTCTCGAGCACAAATGGATTGAACTTCAAAAGCAGGTAAACCACGAGGCCCGCTGGCAGAACGAGAAACACCAGCCTCCTCGTCCATGAGGTTCCCCTGCTCGCATAGAGAACGACGATATGGGCCAGAAAAACCCCGAGGATGGCGCTTCTCATGAGCGTCATCAGCAAAGCCGTTAATCCGAGAACATAGGCGATTATAAGCCCTCCCCTGAGAAGCGGATTCCTCTCCTCCAGCAGAAGGGCGAAAATGAGGGGGATTATCGCCGCGAGCTGGTAGGAAAAGGGAACGGAGAAATCGGCGAGACCTCCGACCCTGTAGCTCAATACCCTGCCTCCGGCCTCGAGGTGGAGGGCCTTCAGCATGGCCGGCTTGATGGACCATCCCAGAGAGGGATCGAGAAGCTGTAGAATGCCCACGACAGAAGAGAAAGCAAGTGTCACAAAGAGAACATAGACGAAGATCCTGATCCTGGACTCATCGGCCAGAAAGAATGCAATGCTCAGGAGGAGCAGGGCTCCTCCTATATATCTCGCAAGGATCTTCCTGATGGCCACGGACAGGATCTCGCTCTCCTGGTTTACCAGATAATGAGCGAAGTTAATCAGAATGGACCACGCGATGAAGGCCAAAATCAGACCGAGCATGGCCCTCACCAGTGGGTCAAATACAAAATCGGGATATCTCTTTCTGATCGTGAGGGTCAAAAGGGCAGTAATAACCAGAAGAATGAGAAGCCAGGACCGCGGCGGCGCCCCCAAAATATGGGCGTTCGCAAACCACATATCGAAAACAGGCGATAGAAGTGACAGAAGATAGCCCATGGTCAAGATTTTTTCCCTAAAATCTCTCTCAATAACTCCGCCTCTTCACTCACGACTCTTTTCAGGGAGAAATTCTCCTCGATAAATTCTCTCGCGCTCCGGCCGAGGCGCGCCCTCAGGGAAGGATTTTCCATCAGGTGAATTATGCCCTTCTTTATGCTCTGCGGATCCCTTTCGACAAGCCATCCGTTGTGTCCGTGCCTTATCACCTCTCGGATGCCGGGCACGTTCGTCCCGAGAACGGCAACGCCACAGGCCATGGCTTCCAGAAGGGCCTTGGGCATACCTTCTGTTAATGAAGGCAACACGAAAAGAGGATATCTATTGATGATACCGGGCAACTCTGAATTTGGGACGCTTCCCATAAATCTGACTTTGGCGCCTATTTTAATCGCGAACTTCCTGAGCTCATCTTCCAGCTCGCCCGTTCCAAAAAGGTCTAGAGAGTATGGTGTTCCTGAAATAGCTTCAAAAAGTGAAAACAGGTTTTTCATTCCGGTCAATCTCCCCACGAATAAGATTCTATCCTGGTATTCATCTCTTTTCAATGGCAGAAATAGCTCAGTATCTACATAATTAGGTATCCACTTTAGCCTATCACTCGAAATGTGGTATTTTTTCATAACATAGACTCTATCAGCCTGGCTCGTAACTGAAGCTTTCCTCGAAAATTTAAATGCTACCCATTCGAAAAAAGGCGAAAATTTCTCAAGGATAGACTTCCCTCCTATCTCCCTCGTGATTAAGCTCCAGGTGTAACCGGTCCTGACATAGAGAGGCTTCCCGTAAAGCATTGAGGCGAGAATCCCGGTCCAGCTGCTTTTCATCTGGTTCGTCTTTATCACATCGGCTTCTTTGAAGTAGCGAGCCCTCAGAATGGGCATGAGGAGAGAATATAGAAAGGTGAAGAGCTTTCTCTTAAAGATAGCCGGCTTCGGGATCACTTTGATCCTTCTATCGAGTTCCTCTCCGAAGTCCAGGTCATTAGCTCCGTAGGTGAGCCAGAAAACCTCTTCAACATGTCCGGAAGAGAGCAATTCCTCGTAGAGCCTTTTTTCCCTGTCCAAAAGCCCTTTCTTTACCCAGGTTTCCAGGCTTACTCCATAAGTGAAGAGAAGGAGCAGCTTCAAGAGACACCTCCTCTGCGGAATATGCCCTCCAGAAGCAAACCCAGGTCTTTCCAGCTAAAACTGAAAACCTCGGTGGCCCTGAGGCCCCCGCTCTTGAGAAAAAACAGGCCTCCCAGCAAGGCGTCCACCACGTAGGAAACGAGCGATGCGAGGGCAGCCCCCCTGATCCCATAGGCCGGTATCCAGAATAAGTTCAGAAGGATGTTGAGGGCCAGAGCTGCTCCATGAGTGAGAATGTTCACCTTCAGAAGCCCCGTGCTTCTGAAGTATTCATCGAGCAGGTTTCTGAAAGTGAAGACATAAGTAGCCACCATCAGTATTCTGAAAGGACCTATTGAGGGAGAAAACCTCGGGGAATAGAAGAATTTGATGATCGGCGATGCAAATATCAGGAGAATGAGGCTCAGGGGCAAAACTGCCAACATCGTCGTTCTCAGAACTCGGGCCGCGACTCTCGCCTTCTCTTCGCCATACAGACGGCTAAGCGTCGGGAGCAGAACAGCCGAGACCGATGCCGAAACGAGCCATATATTCTGGGCAAGGCCGACGCTGACGGAATAAAAGCCCAATTTTTCGCTTCCTAAAAAATATTTTATCATAAACTGATCGGCTTTCAGGACAAAAAACACCAGAAGTATGCCGATTTGATTCAAGATCCCGTATCCGAGAAAAATAGGTACCCAGTTTTTATTCTCTTCCGAACTGACCTCATCTCCTCTTTTCTCAACAAGCCCTCTCACCAGGAAGAAAACCCATAGACTTCCAACGAAATTCGCGAATATTCGTGACCCGAGGGCCCAGCCCACATTGAGGCCCGGGTTGAAAATGAGAGGAAGCAAGAAAAGCAGAAAAAGAAGAGCTATTCCGACCTGCACTATTGAGATATCCCGCATCCGCAGCTCTGCCTTCAAAAATGCAGCAAACTGCTTTCTGAAGAGTTCCACGGGGACAAGAAACCCGGCTACAATAAGGAAAGATGTCTTAACGTCAGCGAATAGACTGCCTCGCAGAAAAGCGGCAGCTGCAAGGTATAGGGCCAGAGAAATGAGAACGATAATAAAGTATACGATAAAGGAAGTGCTATAGGCCTTTCGGGCTGATAGCTTCTTACCTCCGTAAAAATAGACAATGGCATCGGGAATACCAAGTTTCCCGACGATAAATACGCTCGAAGGCAGTAAAATCAAAAGAGAATACAGCCCTTTGCCCTCAGGGCCAAGCATCCTGGCGATGATTATGCTGCCCGCAAAAGAGAGCAGAAAGCTGAGGGCATTCCCCGAAAAGGCCCACGTGACCCCTCTTAAAAAGCTTTTTTTCTCCACTTCTTTTCCCACCTGAAAACCGCCTTCGGGAGCAATGGTCTCGAATCAGAGAGAATGAATTTTCTCGTCATAATCATTGAGGACCAGCCTCAACCTGTCCCTGAAACCTCCGAACAAGAGGCCTATCTCGTGGATGTCAGACAGCCTTGACACGGAGTAACGCAGGACGAGAAGGATACTGCCGGGAATCCTCAGCATCTCGACCGGAAATCCGGGCGTGAGCATCCCGGGCAGTTCCAACAGGACGAATTCAAACTGAGATGTGAAATGCTCGAGGGCCGATGCAAGGGCTGTGAAATCTATTGCTCTGCCCTGCCCCGCTGGCAACACACTGAAAGAAAAGCCTTCAGGGGCAGCTATCAGCTCCTTCAGGCTTTCGGCATCACCCATATCTGAAAGCCCCCTGTTTCCCGAGAGTCCTGTCAGGGCCGTTATCCCTTTCGAGGTCGGGTTCGCATCTATCAGAAGCACCTCATAATTCGCTGAAAGGTAACGACCCGCACAAAGCGTCAGGAAGGTTTTGCCCTCTTTGCCCCTCGGCCCGGTGAAAGCGAAAAGGCCCCTGCCCATCTCGGTGAATTTTTCCAGAAACGGGAAAAGACCCACTGGAGGGAAAGCGGCGTCCGAGGTCCGGAGGGGATCGACACCCTTCAAACGGGGGACTGTTGAGAAAACCTCTATTTCGGGGAGCGATTTCTTGGCTGAAAGGGCATCGTTGAGCCTGTCGTCTAAACTGTGCCTCGCAAATACCAGTAGCAGGCCGAGGAAAAAGCCTACAATGAGCCCCGCGGCCGTGTTGACGCCCCTCCTCGGTCGGTATTTCCTTTCGGGAGGTACAGCTTTATCCACCACCCTGAGCATGGGCTTCCGAAGAAAAACCTGCAGCCTTTCGTTTATCTCCTCCGCCTGATTCACCACGAAGTTCGCTATTTGGGCCGCCAGCTCGGGGTCCTTAGATATGGCCTCGACCCTAATTACCCCCGCATTCTGATCGAAAAATACCCTTAAATCCCGGGAAAATTTCCTGATGACTTTCTCTCTGGAGTCAGCCTCATAGAGGGTATCGAGGCGGAAGTGATCGATAGCCCTCTCTTTTATCTCCCTGCTCTTCAATATGGCTATAGCCTGAAGGGCATTGCTGGGAACACCTTTCGTAAGCAGTGAGGGGCCTCCGCTTCCAAAAAGCCCTGCACCCGCGACCTCTGGGGGAAGGGCAGTGAGAGTCGCTTTATAGCTGTTCGGGGTTAAAAAACTCATAATGAGCGCGAGGAGACCCAGCAAAAGCGTAGGATACAGCCACCACCCTCTGTACCTTACAAAAACCTTCCAGAGGTCTCGGAGGTCATAAGTCCCCGGCCCGATTTCTTTTTCCATTTCCATTTTACCTGACAAGCTGATAGAGGGAGACTATTATTATCGCCATCTGTGAAAGAATAGCAGTGACATCTCTTATTATTAACCTCTTGGGCGTCTTGAGCTTTGGTGGAACGACAATGGTATCTCCCTCGCGGATTTTCCCCCTGGATGAACGCACGATCCCGGAGGCTCCTATGACATAAAGGGCTTTTCTATCGGCATCCTCGGAAAAACCGCCGACGCGGTCGACATAGTACATCGCCCCCTTTCCCTCCACGAACATGACTGCTCCTGGATTCCTCACCGCCCCGAGAACCTGAACGCTGTGGGGCCTCTCCGGCACGTATATGCTGTCACCATCCTGAAGCTCGAGCCCCCAGTTCGAGGTGTCTGAGAAATCGACGAAAATCCTCCCCGGCTGATAAAGCTTCGTGAGGTCGCTCACGATCTGTTTCTGAAACTGAAAATAAGTCGTCAGATCATAGCCGCCCTGACCTGCTGATGTCCCCGAGGCATAGGGCAGCGATGCCTGCATCATGGAAGCCCTGAGATAGGTGTTAAACCTCTCGGTTCCCCGCTGTTCCATCTGCTCTATTGACTTCCTTATGAGAACTATCCCCTCGGGAAAGGCACAGTTTTTGAAGCCCCCCGCCCTTTCCATCACGTCGCGGAAAGTCTGACCTTTTGTTATATAGTACCATCCGGGGAATCGCACACTGCCGCCCACATAGACCCTCGCCCTGTCGAAATACGCCGGCACAAATTTCACGCTGAGAACGTCGTTTCTCCTCAGGTCCATCTCGAGGGTTAGGCTGTCCCTGAAATCGACTTTGATGACATCAAAGCTGTCCTGGCTGACCATCCTGAAAAGCTCTCCCTCGGAAGAATCGGCCTCGGGCAAGAGATTGCCGGCCATGAACAGCAGGTCTTTGATCTTCATGTTCTCGAGGAGAGGATATCGACCTGGCTTTCGCACGGCCCCCACCACCCTGACTGAATCCTTCGGCAGCACCTCGTCTTCTGAATAAATCCTCACGATGTCCCACTGTTCCAGCTCCAGATTCTGGGTGCTGTCGCCCTCCAGAAGTTTTCCCAGATTAAAGGTGAGGAGCTCTCTCCTGCCTTCACCGAGATACCTGTATATCTCGGCATTTTTGAAAAAAGTGCCTTTCTTCACTCCCAGTGCCGCATCGATAAGATCAAGGACCCTCCATCCCTTTTTCAATTCATAATCACCGGGTTTGTGAACATTCCCCTCTATGGTGACGAAATTCCACCTTCCCGGGAGGATCGTCGCAATGGATACCAGGTCACCGTTCTCAACGATAAACTTGCCTCCTTTGTTGCGGAAATCCTCCTGATCTCTAAACTCCACGTCTAAAACGGATCTGCGTTCCCCCTCAACAACCCTGTCAACCTGAACCCGATAGATGAATGCTGTGGGCAACAAACCGCCGGCGAGTTCTATGAGGTCATAAAGGCTCTCTCCATCCTTCAATTCGTAGATGGCGGGCCTCTTAACGGCACCGGCTATGCCGGCCACATTCCCGATGGGCGGCACGAAAATTATGTCCCCTCCTTCGAGGACCACATCGGGCAGCTCCTTCCCCTCCACGAGAAGCTTGTAGAGATCGAGGGTAACCCTGCCCCCGGCGGATTTTATAATCTCTATTTTCCTCAGAGAGCCGGTTTTCCTGACTCCCCCCGCGAGAGTCAGAGCCTGAAGGGGATTAATGAGGGGCGTGACCTTATAGATCCCCGGATTGACCACCTCTCCCATCAGGTAAATGGGAAAGGTCCTGAGAGCCCCCAGGCTGACCTCGACAGATATACCAGAATAATGCGACTTGAGCGACTCTATTATCAGGCTCTTGACCTCGGAGAATCTCTTTCCCCATACGTACAGGACCCCGGCTTCGGGAAGCACTATCTTGCCGTCCCTGTCCACAGTGAGGCTGAGCTGCTGATTTATGTTGCCCCAGATGTATATCACGAGGTTATCGGAAGGCCCAACGACGTAATCGGGGCTAACGGGTATGTTCTGAAAGGTCAGGGCGATCGGCATGCTCGGGAAGATGTCGTACCCGAACTGAGAGAGCCCACCGCCGATGGATTTTTCTATAACCGAACGAGCTTTTGTCTCTGCGAGGGCCGCCTTCCTGGCTTTCTCAACTTCCTTCTTGAGGCCTGCCGTGTCGATCACCTGCGGAGTCTGTAATTTCTCTGTTTTGAGCTTCTCCAGGATCTCCCTGGGTATCTGCTGGCCCCTTGATATGCCGTTAAAAAACAATAAACCCACTATTAACAGAGCAACAGAGCGCATCTCACCTCCTCGTCTCCACTTCGAAGTCAATTATATTTTGGACCTTCACGGCTGTCAACCAAAAGAAAGAAGCTAATTGAGAACGGAGCAGCGGCAAATTGGGCACATAAATCAGGAGTCGCGTCAGGGGATAGGAAAAAATCAAACCTCTTAGCCCGCCACACAACCGGGGATAAAACAAACTCGATCCTCTTAGGCTCGAAATACTCCCCGGAAAAGTCCTCAGCAAAGGGCCCTCTTAAAGATCAGCCCTTCTTGCTTTTCTCGCTGATCAGCCTCAGTCCGGTATCCTTCATAGATCGCTCGGCGAGCTCGAGAGCCCTGACAACCCTGAGCCCGTTATAGCCATCGGTCATTGGATTGGTCCTCTCCCTTATGCATTCTATGAAGTGTTGCATCTCGAGTCTGAGGGGCTCGATGCTGTCTATCTTGGGAGACAGTATGTCCCCCGTCCTGTAGGAAAGCTGAAATTCACCGAAAGTCTCGGGTTCCGAATAGTCAACTCCGCTATCGAAAATCCTCACTTTCTCGTAGCTGCTCGTGTCGTCGTAGATGATCATCTTGTCGCTCCCCACCACTGTTATATTTCTCACCTTGCTGGGGGCAAGCCAGCTGACCTGCAGGTCAGCTATAACGCCGGAGGGAAAAACGACGTGCAGGAAAGCAACATCAGGAACACCGTTCAGGATAAAATCCTTGCCGACTGTATATACGTAAAGGGGATCCTCGCCGAGCCAGTAAATTATGATAGAGAAATCATGGGCGGCGAGGTCCCAGATGACATTTGCATCTTTCCTGTGTATGCCGAGATTTATCCGTGTGGAAGTGATATAGTAGATCTGGCCGAGATCGCCCTTGTCGATAATCTCTTTCACCTTACGAACGGCCGGATTGTAAAGGAAAGTGTGGCCGACCATGAGAATACGTCCCCTCTCTTCGCAGATCTTTATGAGCTCTTCGGCTTCCTCACTGCTCGCCGTCATCGGCTTCTCAATAAAAACATCCTTGTCGTGCAAAAGGGCTTTCTTCGCGAGCTTATAGTGGGTCTCAACCGGAGTGGCTATGACCACAGCATCTATGTCGGGCCTCCTCAAAAGGATATCGCAATCCGTGGTGAACTCGCGGACGTTGGGGAAGCGGCGCATCATCCTCTCGAGCCTTCTTATAGACAGGTCACACCCAGCGATCACCTGTACGTCGGGGATAAGCGTGAGATTTCTCATCAGATTCGGGCCCCAATAGCCAAGCCCGATAACAGCTACTCTTGTTGCCATTTCCTAACCTCTAACTGTAAAACTCCTTTATTGTTTTGGCTACCCTCTCCACCTCATCATCGGTGAGTTCAGGGAACATAGGCAAAGAGAGAACGGAGAGGGCAGCTTCCTCAGCATTGGGGAAATCACCCCTTACATAGCCGAGACCCTCATAGGCTTTTTGCAGGTGCAGTGGTATGGGATAGTGAATCCCTGTATCTATTCCCCTCTCAGATAGGAAGCTCCTCAGAGCATCCCTCCTCTCAGCCCTGATAACATAGAGGTGATACACATGTTTAACGAAAGTGGACTCATAAGGAGTTACCACTTCCTTGACATCCTCAAGAAGCTCGTTGTAAAGAAAAGCGATTTCCCGTCTCCTGTCGTTCCAGGAGTCGAGATGCTTGAGTTTGACGGAAAGCACCGCTCCCTGGAAGTTTATTGTCCTCAGGTTGAGTCCTCGGGTGAGATGGAAATATTTCTTCTCGGCACCGTGGTCCCGCAATTTCCTCAGTTTTTCAGCCAACTGATCGTTGTTAGTGGAGACGGCGCCCGCCTCACCCCAGGACCCGAGGTTTTTGCCCGGGTAAAAACTGAAGGCCGCCGCATCACCGATTGCCCCTGCCCTTTTCCCGCGGTAAAGAGCGCCATGGGCCTGACAGGCATCTTCGATCACTTTCAGGTCGTATTTCTCGGCCAGCTCCAGAATCGGATTCATGTCAGCAGGTTGGCCATAAAGATGTACCGGGACTATCGCCCTCGTCCTGTTCGTGATGACTTTCCTGAGCTTCGCAGGATCCATGTTATAGGTAGTGGGATCTATGTCCACGAAAACAGGCGTGGCTCCGGTATAGACGATAGCTTCCAGTGTGGCTACAAAAGTGAAGGGAACGGTAATAACCTCGTCGCCCTCCCCAATTCCAAGGGCCAGAAGAGCCATGAAGAGAGCAGTGGTGCCGCTCGACGCTGTCACCACGTGCTTGACCCCCAGGTATTTCGCAAACTCCTCCTCGAATTTCCGGACATAGTCGCCGGCGACAAAGGCGTTATGAGTGATGATATCGGTGAACATGGAATCTAACTCGCCGTAAATCGTATGAAGCTGGGCCTTGAGGTCCATAAAGGGAATTCTTTCCCTCCTGGTTATCTCGCCGCTCCTGAGTTTTCCGAGGAATTCGTCTGGAGTCAGACAGGGAACATCCGTCAAGGCGCTCTTCTCACGGGTCACAACCGCCCTCAATCCGAATTGTCCGGCGGAGAGGACCTCGAGTGTCCCCAGGCTGAAATCTTCCCTAGAAAGCAGTCCCCTGTTTATGTCAGCCCTCAACGGGATCTCCTGAAAATATTTCAGAACCTTTTCTGCCTCTCTGCCCCTTTCGGCAAGGAGCCTATACCTGGTTTCCGATGAAATCCACCCCTTGATAGAGCCCTCTTTTATGGCGTCAATTACACCTGCCTCGTCCTTACCTCCCTCGAGATAATTCTTCAAAACACTATACGCCACAAGCACATCGGGAACCATATCTCCTCCTTATTTTAGGTACCTGCGCACAGTCGCCTTCTGCCCGTATACTACTGCTCCCGCGGGTATGTCGTCAACCACCACAGAACCCATGCCTATAAGGGCTCCCTCTCCTATCGTGATGCCACAACGAATTGCGCTTGCGGCCCCTATTGAAGCACCCTTCTTGACGAGGGTCGGGGTTATCTCATATTCGACGATCTGTCCGCCCTCATCATCACACGCCCTGGGGAGGACATCGTTGGTAAAGATAACCGCAGGCCCTATGAAAACGCAGTCTTCCAACGTAACTCCTTCGGGAAGAAAGGCATATGGCTCTATCTTTACGTTGTCCCCGATCCTCACGCCCTTCCTGATCTCGACGAAAGCACCTATCTTAACGTTCCTGCCGATATAGGCTCCGTATATATTCACGTTGCTCCATATCAGCGTCCCTTCGCCGATCACGGTATCCTTTATAATTATGTTGAACTCAGGTTTTATGATCGTAGCGGGTTTCCCTTCCTCTATCTCGTATCTA
The DNA here is from genome assembly GCA_021158525.1 of Candidatus Hydrothermota bacterium. Taxonomy (GTDB): domain Bacteria; phylum Hydrothermota; class Hydrothermia; order B15-G9; family DRBW01; genus DRBW01. The sequence goes on from JAGGUL010000031.1 coordinate 41,549, forward strand.
TCCCCCCTAATGAGTATGAATGAAGTGGCCACCACATCCTCCTTGTTTTAATAAGCCCCCTTGCCCGCTATAATAGCGGGGATCGTCTTTATTAGGATATAAAGGTCCAGCGCAAATGACCTCTTTTTACTGTACTCAATGTCAAGGCGCACCATCTCGTCAAAGGGCAAAAGGGTTCGGCCGGAGACTTGCCACAGGCCTGTGATGCCCGGTTTGGTCTCGAGCCGTTGGAAATGCCAGTCCTTGTAGTACCTGAGCTCATAGGGAATCGGCGGACGTGGGCCGATAACGCTCATGTCGCCTTTGAGAACATTGAAAAACTGAGGAAGCTCGTCGAGGCTTGTTCTCCTCAAAAACCTGCCTATGGGAGTAACCCTCGGATCCTTCTCTATCTTATATGCGTTTCCAGCCTTTTTATTGCTTGTGATCAGCTCCTTCACGTATTCCTTGTGGAGGTCATGGTTGTTGTTCATGTACATGGTTCTGAACTTATAGAAAACAAAGGGTTTCTTCTTCTCACCTATCCTCACCTGTTTGAACAATACGGGGCCTTTTGAGGACAATTTGACTATTAGCCCCAATATGAGAAAAAGGGGGAAACCGAAAACCAACACCGTATAAGAAAAGATTATGTCAAATGCTCTCTTTGCTATATCCGCATCTCTTGCCATGAGTAAAATCCTTGCTGTGGGACGTGTGATAATAAAAGCTCCTATTTTGTAATTAATATAACTCTTTATGCAAGTTTTGGCAACCGTGTGCGCTTTTTCGCTTGACTACTGCACGGATTTTCAGTATATAGAAGGCCTGACCATGAAATTCTTCATCCGCACATTCGGCTGTCAGATGAACGTATACGATTCGGAGTTGATATCAGAACTCCTCCTCAAGGAAGGCCTCAAAGAAGCCCCCTCCCCTGGAGAAGCCGATGTAATTCTGGTCAACACCTGCACGGTCAGGCAGAAAGCCGAGGAAAGGGGTCACGAGTACGCCAGATTCTGGAAAAAGAGGGGGAAAAAGGTCGTAATGCTCGGATGCCTTGCCCAACAGGAAAAGGAAAGGCTCATGGATGCCGCCGATTTGGTGATTGGAACAAGAAGTTACACGCTCTTGCCGAAAACTATCAGGGAGCTATTGGGAAAAAGGAGAAAGGCCGTCCTGACAGAGGACAGCGGGCTGATCGACCTCACCGAAATTTCTCTCTCGAGATCGCCCAGGCTTAGCGGATTTTCGGAGTTCGTCACCATAATGCGGGGATGCGACAATTTCTGCAGCTATTGCATAGTCCCCTATGTCAGGGGAAGGGAGACAAGCCGGCCGCCGGAGATGATCATCTCCGAGATCAAAAACCTCGAATCCAGAGGAATTATAGAGGTGACCCTCCTGGGGCAGAATGTGAATTCCTACTTCTACAAAGGTACCGATTTTGCGGAATTGCTCGATATGATAGACAGGAATACCTCGCTTTACAGGCTGCGTTTCACGACCTCACATCCGAGAGATATGTCATACAAAACAGTAAAAACCATTATGAATTCGAGGAGAATAACCCACTGGTTCCACCTCCCTCTCCAGGCCGGCTCTACCAGGGTCCTTCGCCTCATGAGGCGGGGCTACACCAAGGAAGAATACCTCGATCTCGTCGAGACTATCAGAAAGCTTGACCCGGAAGCCTCGATAACGACCGACATCATGGTCGGGTTCCCCGGCGAAGAGGAGGTCGATTTTCTCGAGACACTGGACGTCGTTGAAAAAGCCGGCTTTGACCACGCCTATACCTTCGTCTTCACAAAGAGGCCTCACACTGCTGCTTTTTACCTAAAAGAAACGCTATCTCCTGGCGAAAAGGGCAAAAGGCTGAGAAGGCTCATCGACTGCCTGAATAAAACCATATGGCATAGGCGACAGAGAATGCTCGGCAGGGTCTACGAATTGCTAATAGAGGGCCCCTCAAGAAAGAATAAAAGGCTGTCCAAAGGCAGGACAGACGGAAACATCACGGTCGTGGTAACCAGAGAACTGAAACCGGGAATGCGAGTTCTGGCAAAAGTCAGGGAGATAAAGGGACTAACCCCGATTGCCGACGTCGTTGAAATGCTCGAATAAAAGGATCTATCCGGGCAATTCATAAATCCCGAATCACCATCCAGATTGTCAAAATTGGCACAAGGGGATCCGCACGCCCCATCGGGGTACCTCAAGAAGGTTGACAAAATCGTTGAACACATCGATAATATTTACGCTCGCGCGCCCGTAGCTCAATTGGACAGAGCGGCGGACTACGAATCCGTAGGCTGGGGGTTCGAGTCCCTCCGGGCGCGCTTTTTGCGTATGACTGACGATGAGAAATTCATGAAAGAGGCCCTGGTAGAGGCCCAGAAAGCCCTGGAGGAGGGTGAGGTCCCTGTTGGTGCCGTTGTGGTCCACGAGGGCAGGATCATAGGAAGGGGACACAACATGACCGAAACCCTCAAGGACCCCACGGCCCACGCCGAGATAATAGCCATCACCGCGTCAGCGGCATACCTCAAAAACTGGAGGCTCGAGGGCGCGAAGCTCTACGTCACCCTGGAGCCCTGCATCATGTGTGCGGGAGCCTCTGTGCTGGCTCGCCTCGAGGAGATCGTTTTCGCGCTGCCGGATCCCAAGTTCGGCGGTTGCGTTTCTCTGTATAAAATACCCGAGGATGCCCGCCTCAATCACAGAGTGCGCGTCCGACAGGGGCCTCTGTCCGAGGAAGTTCAAAAACTAATGAAATCATTTTTTCAAAAACTAAGGGCAAAAAAATCTTGAAAATTTTGAAAACCCACCTTAATATAAATCCAAAAGCGGGAGGTGTACAATGATAAGCTTTAAAAAAGCAATGTTAAGTGTTGCAGTATGCGCTCTCCTGGTCTCCCCTCTGTTCAGTCTGAACTGGGCTTTCTATGCTCCCTCCGGAAGAGACGGAGCCGCATTGATCTATGACGCTATGGACAATCAAATGGTGCTGTTCGGCGGAAGAGGTTATGTGGATGCCCATATGAACGATGTCTGGCTGTTAAACACAAATAATGCCTACCCGATGTGGACCAGGTTAGATTTAGACGATCCTCCTCCAGCGCGGAGATTTCCTGTCGCTATATATAGAAGTACCACTGACGAAATGGTGATATACGGCGGCAGAGATTATATTCAATTTTTCGATGACCTTTGGGTGCTGAAATTAAGCCCTGGCAGCGAAGAGTGGGACCATTTAACCCCCTCGGGTGCAAGGCCGGACCCAAAATCTGAAGCATCGGCAATATACGATCCTGTAAACGATAGACTCATATTGTTCGGCGGTTTCAATGGATCTGTCCACCAGAATGACCTGTGGGCTTTTGACTTCAACAGTGAGACCTGGGAACAAATATCCCCCTCAGGCTCGATACCTCCGGCGAGGAGAGGAGCAATGGCTGTTCATGATCCCAACGGCCATCGATTAATTCTCTTCGGCGGGTTAGGCGATGTGGATAATTTCAACGATGTCTGGGTATTCGATCTGAACAGCGAGGAATGGACTCAGCTCAGCCCGTCTGGAACGATTCCACCCGGCAGGGGTGGAGGAGCAGCGTTCTTCGATTCGGACAATAACCGCCTGATAATCCACGGGGGTTGGGCTTACGATGGCGCATGGATTTACTATTATAACGACCTCTGGGCTCTCGATATGGAAAGCCTGACCTGGACCGAATTATCACCCGTGGGTCCCGCGCCCGAACCCAGGAGAAATATGGCCTATGCGTATGACACCCAGAATCACCGCCTGATAGTCTTCGGAGGAAATCAGTACCCGAATTATTATTTCGGCGATCTATATGCTGTAGAAGATTGGGGTCCCACTGCTAAGAAAGAGTTTGACGTTCCCGAAACACGCGCTTCTGCCGTAAAGATTTACCCTAATCCTGGCCGTGGGCCCTTTAAGATAGAATTCTCCCTTGTGAAACCGGGACCGGTCACTATCAGTGTCATAGACCTGCAGGGCAGAACTCTGGACCAAATGCACATAAAGAACGCCACTGCCGGCCTGAACGTGTTCACATGGGACCCGAAAGCAGGTACAGAATTACCAGCTGGAACGTATTTCTTCCGTCTCGTAACGCCCTACAGGACAACCGTCGTCCCCTTCGAAGCCCTCAGGTGAAGTAATCCGAAATTCTTGCGGGGCCCTTCCTTACGGAAGGGCCCCTTTTTAATTTCTCGCGCGACCTTGAAAATCTCGTCATAGAAAGGTATAATATTTCAGTGGGGTGGGGAAAGGTATTACTATGGTTTTTCATCCGGACGATCTGGATTTTGATCTGTTCGAAGCAAAATACGCAGCCCTGGATATAGAAACCACCGGCGTATCTTTCAGGAACGATAGGATATGCGAGATAGCTATCGTAACCTGGCGGGTCGGTGAGAAAACGGAGGAATTTTCGAGTCTCGTCAACCCGGGGTTATCTATATCCGAGATGTCCTATTCTGTCCATGGAATCACAAATTCCATGGTGACCCATTCCCCCACTTTTCGCGAGATAGCCGACAAGGTCTACGAAATGCTGAAGGATTCTGTCATCATAGGGCACAACGTCCTCTCGGTGGACCTCAGCTTTCTCAACAAGGAACTCCGGGAAGCCGGAAAAAAACCTCTTTATAACTTCTTCATAGACACCTATCTCATGTCCAAAAAAATAGTACCGGGCCTGAAAAGGCGTTCTCTAAAGTGCCTCGCCCAGGCCCTTGACATCAAGGTAGATACGCTTCACCGGGCCCTTCCCGACGCCCAGCTGGTCATGAAGATCTGGCGGAAGATACTCGACAGATTTCGCCGCGAAGGAATCACCAGGCTGAAGGATATGAGAGAGATGGGGCTTCTCGACGGGAAGGTCAAAAAGAAGGCAAAGGACATCATGGAACTGGCGAGAATTCACGGATTGGTGAGAATAGTCTATCTTTCGCCTTTCAGCGGAAGGACCATGAGAAACATAGAACCCCTCAGCGTGAGGGGCAACAAGCTGGACGCTTATTGCCACCTCAGGGAAGATTTCAGAACATTTGAATTAAACCGAATAATCGATTACAGGATCCCTTGATCAGAATTCTTCTTCCCCGTAATCGAAGTCCTCTTCGTAATCGGGTTCGAGCTCAAGCTCGAGGACTTCCGCCTCAATGGCGGAAAGAGCTTCACCCGCATCCCTGAACGCATTCTCGAGGTCCTCGGGTGACATCTCCCCATCCCGGGCTGACTCGACGATCTCGTCGATCTCTATCCTAAGCTTCTGTAGCTTTTTAGCTATCTCATCGATCTTGTCCTTGGTCAGGGCATCGGTCAAACCGAGCCTGAGATCGTCCAGCCTGGAAAACAGCTCAGCGATAGCTTCCTGCCAACCTTCGGTGAAATCCGTCACACTCTCCCACGTTGCGAGGATTTCCTCATCGCTCAGCCCTGACATATCAAACACCTCCTTTGATGAATAGGGATTTAATATACGCACATCCCCATATTAAGTCAATATGGTATTTTTCAGCCTCCTGGTCCCTAAGGGGATAGACTTGATGAGAAGGCAAGGGAAATGTTATAATGAGCGCATGGAAAAGCCTTTTCTGGACGAAAAGGGCAAGGAAGAGGTTAAAAAATACCTCAAGCCCATTCCCGACAGCCATCCCGACAGGGAATACCTTGTCGAACTCGTAACCGACGAACTCACAGCTATATGCCCTTTTTACGGAAATCCCGACTTTTACAGGCTGAGGATTCTCTATGTCCCCGACAAGACGGTGGTGGAACTCAAGTCATTGAAGTTCTACATAACGGCGTTCAGGGACTACAGGACGACCCACGAGAACCTGCTCAACACCATCTTCGACCAGCTACAGGAACTGATGAAACCGCGCTATATGCTGATTGAGCTCGACGTTGCGGTAAGAGGGGGCATAAAAACCAGGATACTCAGGGAATCGGGGGAAAGGCCCCGGATCTTTGAGGTAGAAACAAAGCTCAGGATTTAAAATGATCCCGATAGTCTGGATTTACTGGGTGGTCTCTCTAACGTTGGTCACACTTGCGAGCGCCTACATAGTGAAGAACCACGAAGATGTGGGCTTCGCGGCCCTCACTGCTTTTTACTCCCTCTATCTGGCCGCCTCACAGATACTCGCCTCCAGAATTATCTATTTCGACATCGGGATCTACAAATTCACGGCCCCCTCAGCTGTGTTCATATATCCCTTTATAGCCCAGGCCATAGACATGATAAACGAGGCGTACGGCAGGAAAAAGGCCCAGCTCTCGATTCTCATAGCTTTTCTCACCCAGGTCCTCCTGATCACCTTCATACTCATGGTGAACACGTTAAAACCTGCCCCTTTCTTCAAATTTGAAGCGGCCTGGAAAAGTCTCTTCGGGCTCAGCATAAGGATAACGGCGGCAAGCTGGCTTTCTTTCCTCATCTGTCAGAACGTGGATGCCCACATTTTCTCGTTTCTGAAGAGGAAATACGAAAAACAGGTGATCCTGAGAAGCGTAACTTCGGATATCCTTGACCTCACTCTGGACAGCGTCATCTTTGTGACCCTTGCCTTTTACGGCGTCATGCCGCTACTGCCCCTGATAATCGGCCAGATAGTGAGCAAGAACATCATAGGATTTATCGATACCCCCTGGTTCCTTCTCTATAAGAAGATCATAGGCAGGGGGTACGTATTCACCGAAGCCCCGGCCCCACAATAGAAAGAAACCCTGTTTTAAAGGAGGCCCGTTATGAGTGAGCTCGATATAGAAAGGCTCAGGACTCTCGAGAGAATACTTTTGAGGATCTTCCTCTACGGCTTCATCCTGCTGGTTATCTGGTACATTATCCTGCTGCTCCTCCAGGGTCCCATTGGAGCGGGCGAGAACAGAAGGCTCCTCGAGATCATCTACGGCGAGTGGGGAACGCCTTTAAGGCTCCATCTCCTGAGCTTCCTCGCCATTATGGCCACCAAAATACTCCTTTTCTTCTTCGTATTCATCCCCTGGTTCTCAGTCAGACAGGTCAGAAAGAGCCTCGAGAGAAAACTCTGAGCTACTCCGCCCCGACGGGCGGCGGCACGACGAAGTCGAAGGTTGTGTCAGGCTCAGTTTCGCCCAGCCTGTAAATGTGACCCTTTATGAATCCAGTGGAATCGGCCTCGAAGAGCACAATGTGGTAAAAAGACCCACCGTAGGGAGTTTCCTGAAGCGGACGCTTGAGCGGGGCGCCAGCTCCGCCGCTCACGATGTATGTAACGCCGTCATAGACGTAGCGGTCGTAGAGATGCTGGTGCGAAAAGAGCCCCAGGGAAACGTGATACTTCGCCAGCAGATCCGTGAACTCCTTCGTATGACTCTTCTCATAGTTCGGCTTGGGGTAATAATAGGGGGCACCGAGACAATGTTTTGTGTTGTGGTCGGGAATATATGGGGGCACGTGAGCCACAACAACTTTGAAAAGTCCGAGAGAATCGGCTTCTTTGAGCCTCTTTTCGAGCCATTTTATCTGTTTTTCCGAGAGGTAATAGTTGACGTAGTATCCGCCCTTCGGACTTTTTTTCGGACTCTGATGGTTGTCGACGAGAAAGATAAACCTGTATCCCGCGTAGTCAAAATAATAATCACAGGGATCGTTAAAACGCCTCAAGCCCTCCGATACGTTAAAGGGATTGAGGAAGAATGCCTTCAAATGGTTCCAGAACCCGCCGGGCGGACATATTTTTGATTGGAAGATCTTACGAAACATATAGGGCCCCTCCGGCGCATAAAGCTCGTGATTGCCTGCCACCGGCAGCAGGTTGACGTCGAAGGAGTCTATCATGGACACGAAGTGTTCGTACTCGCTCCTGTAACCTCGAAGGCAGAAATCACCGCCGTGAATGACGAAAGCGGGATTTAACCTTTCCAGCACACGGAGGTGCAACCTGAAAATGCTGTCAGCATCAGGGTCTCCCGGCCTGAAAGATTTCCTGCTGTCGCCGATAAAAGCAAACCTGAAGGGATAGGAAACCTCGCGGGACTTGATCCTCTCGATGACCTCGCTTACGGGATGATTTTCATAGGAAAGGCCCGTCCCAACCGCCGCAAAAATCAAGATGAGAAGCAGGAATTTCTTGATCATGGCGAACACTCTCCTTTTTCGTAATGATATCGCCCCCTCATCGCGGGTTCAACTACGAAAAAGGAGGAAAATCTTCGTTCAGGACCTCGCCGCCCTGACGATGCAGTACGCGATCCCTCCGAAGAAAACCAGCGAGGCCAGTATGAATGTTATCCAGCCCGATATAGGCATCATGCCTCCTTGCTTTTTCTTCTCGAAAGTACAAAAGCTATAACGAGAAATCCGATAACCAAAAGCCAGCCTCCGAGTATCTCGGCTACACGCGGATAACCGCCATAGGGTTTCAGGAGAACCTGCCTGAAAGAATAAATAAGCAGGACAAAGGAAGCTGCCGGCACGAGGGCCGTTATGGAAAGGCTCCACCAACGTCCCACTTTCAGCTCGGAAACCGAATTGGCATAATTTCTGAGATTCTCCGCCCCATACACGTATGCGATGACCAGCGACTCAAGCAGAGCCACGACGAAAAGGCCGAAATTGTTCATGAAGTGATCGACGAGGTCGAGCCAGTAGAGCCCGGCTCCCGTAGTGTAAAGAATGCCTATCACGAAGGCCACCACTGCGATTCCGATGTTCGCCTTCTTGCGGGGAAAGTGGAACTTGTCGATCAAAGCGGCTGCGCTGCCCTCCACCATCGAGAAAGCGGAATCAACGGCCAGGGTGAGGAGCATCAGGAAAAACAACACTCCGAAAAGAGGGGCGAGGGGAAGATGGTTTATTATCGTGGGATAGGTGACAAAGGCGAGCTCCGGGCCGCTTTTCATCACCTTGTCCACCGTTGTGCCGAGTATCCTGGCGTAATAGCCCAGAGCCGAAAATACCGCGAAACCTCCCACATAGGCCGTGGCTGCATCGGAAAAAGCCACTAGGAAAGCGTTGTTGAGGACATCTGATCCCGGCGGCAGAAAGCTGGCATAGGCTATCATAATCCCGAATCCCACCGAAAGGGAGAAGAAAACCTGACTAATGGCGGCGTGCCATAGGGCTGGGTTCAGGAGAAATTCAAATCTCGGCGTCAGATAATACTTTACGCCATCCATGGCACCGGGAAGGGTCAGGCCCCTTATCACGAAGACGAGGAGCAGTAACCAGGGAAGGACCACCGTCACGTAGACCACCTTTCCGACTGTCTTGGCTCCCTTCCAGATAGAGAGAACTATCCAGATCCAGCTGACGGCGAGTCCCAGAACGATGGGCCATTGAATCCTTCCGAAGTTAAAAATGCCATCAGAAAGTTCCAATACGTGCTGATAAAAAAATGACCTCGGGTCCGATCCCCAGGAGAGCTTGAAGGAATAAACCAGATAATTCGTCGCCCAACCCATTATCACTGCATAATAGGTCACGATTCCGAAAGAAACCAGAAGCGCAAACCAGCCGATCCATTCGAATTTCCCCTTTCGCTGCATTCTTTCCTCGTTCTCCTCGTACCCGACGAGGTTGTACCTGAGCTTGCCGAGGGAATAGGGCGCCGACCCTTTGAGCTTGTAACCTATGGCAAATTCGAGGGCCAGGAGGGGAATGCCGATCAGAACGAGGGCAATGACGTAGGCGAAAAGAAAGGCACCGCCTCCGAATTTGTAGCAGATATAAGGGAACCTCCACACGTTCCCCAGACCGATAGCTGAACCGATCGAGGCTAAGACAAAGGCCCTCCTGCTCTCCCAGAGAGTGTGTTGAGCCATCTTCTACCTCCTATTCAGTCTGCGCTATTATCAGCTTAATTTTCTACCTTTTCAAGGAATTTCTTCAGTTGCTCTATGCCCTCCTCGTATCGGAGGAGAACCGTGTGAACACAGCTCGCCCCCTTCTTCCTCCTCTCCATATTAGCGCTGAAATCCCTGACATCCTGACTAACTTTGAGCGAATCACCCCAGGATATATTGACCACCTCGTCCCAGAAACGCCAGTTCCCCATAGCACTTTCGAATCTGAGGATCGCCTTCTCGAGGATTTTCTTCTCGTCTCCCTTCACCTGGTCGTAAAGCTCCGTCAGATAAACGATGGTTCCCTGAAGGCTCGTCCATTGAGGTTCGAGAGATGGACCGAGCCATCTGTAGCTGGGGCCGTCCGCCCACGAAACTGCCGGATTCTTGAGATCTGCAATGAACGCCTCATAGGCACGCTTCCCGCAGACGACGGATCTGTCGTTCAGAGAAATGGAATTTCTTTCGAAATTGCCCACGATCTTCCTGAGCACGCGTAAGGCAATGTCCCTGCTGAAGATCTCCTTCCTCGTGGCCTCATCGATAGGGCCGGGAACTTTCATCTTCAGGAGATGAAGGTCGCCATTGGACAGCATCTCCTCGAGTCGATCGGGTCCGAGCCTGCTCCCGCTCTCCCCCAGGAGGGTGTTGCCCTCGATGCCGTAAACGATCTCGCTTTTATCGGAAATGAGCAGGATCGGATTCCCCTCCTTCACGTTTTCCACAGCGAAACGCAGAACTTCGTCTACATCGCGGGGCGCGACAGTTTCGAAATCCATCGCGGCATTTTCCCTGAGGTTGTCCAGCAGATAATCCACATCGCTTCTGTAAACTCCAGGATCTGACCTTTTGTAGAGGAAAAGCGATGAGTAAAGGGAGAGCGCGTTGATCTCACCGACCTCCAGAACTCCTCTGTAAAACCGATGCAACTTATAAATGTCAACCAGGAAGTCATAGCGCGGCACACCCGGATTCTCGGCGTAGTCCTTAATGATCTTCTCCATCTCACCGATCGTGATTTTCCCGTCTGCTCCGAAGAGCAGAGCCCCAAAGACAAAAAACAAACCAGCCGCCCACCTATTCAAAGCTCTCATGGGATCTCCTTTCTATAGCTTCCTCCTTCCGAGGAGAGCCTCTTTTAATGTGGTGACGTCGGAAAGCGAGAGGTCGCTGCCCGTGGGCAGGCCCCGCGCTATCCGGGTTACCTTAATCCCCCTTGGTTTCAAAAGATCCGCGATATAATATGCGGTCGTGTCCCCTTCAACCGTCGGGCTCAGGGCGAGGATAACCTCTATTATGCCCTCCCTCTCTATCCTCTCGACGAGATCGGCTATAGACAGATCCTCGGGGCTCACGTTATCGAGAGGTGAAATCACGCCGCCGAGGACGTGATATTTCCCGTTGAAAAACCCGATTTTCTCGAGCAAGAAAACATCCTGGGGACGCTCTACGACGCAGAGAAGGGAGCTGTCCCTCTTCGGATCCCTGCAAATTGGACAGGGGTCTTCGTCGGTTATAACGTGACAAACCGAACAAAAAGTCAGATTTTCCCGTGCCTCTTCCAGCACCTTTTTCAGCTCCTCAAGCTGATTCCGCTCCCTCAAAAGGTAAAATGCTATCCTCTCAGCGCTCCTCTGTCCGATGCCGGGAAGCTTTTTCAGAGCTTCCACCAGATTAAGAAGGGAAGAAGGAACCCACATCTCCCAGTCCCTGCGAGAGGTCTCCCAGAACTTTCTTCATCTCTTCCTGAGCCGCTTCCTGCGATTTCTTCCTCGCGTCGTTGATCGCGGACAACAGCAGATCTTCGAGAAACTTCCGGTCCCCCCTCTTGATGAGCTCATCGTCAATCGAGATCTTGAGGACTTTTTGCTGTCCATCCATCAGTACCCTGACCATTCCTCCTCCTGACTCTCCCTCTATCTTCATCTTTTTGAGGGCTTTCTCGAGCTTCGACATTTTGCCCTTGAGCGCCAGGGCATCCTTCATCATCTCTGCGAATTTGAACATCCTATATCACCTCCAGATCAAATTTTTCTATCAACCTGAGAAGCAGTGGATCAGGTTCTTTCCTGTGCTCTTCACCCTTCTCAACGTGTATCTCGAGGGGCCTCCCGATAACCTCTTTTGCCTTTTCCCTAATGAAATCTTCGTGGTGTTTTATCATATCCATCTGAAAGGGATCCTGCACCGTCAGGGTGAGGTCATCGCCCTTTAACTCCAACCTCGCGTAGGCAAGTATGCCTGCAAGAAGCGGATTTTCCCGTTCAATGACCCGCGTGAGACCAGCTATTTCATTCCCGGACTGCCTTTCCCCCTCCGAAAGGGGCTCGCTGAATGAGGCCTGTTCCTCGCGGATCTCCCCGGAAAGGGCTTCCCCTTCCGCCGTTCCGCCATCAGCGGGCGGGATCTCCTCGAAAACCTTTCCGCCGGTTGACGTCCCTTGCTCCAGGATTAACTCCTCTTCCCGCGGGTGTACTTCTTCCACAGCTCTCGGTCTCATCGCCGACTCCCTCTCGAAAATGTTGTACCCCGATTTCTTCAGCATCTCTGCAATATCTACGGCAGAAGGAAGGAGGGTCAACCTCATGATCTGATAATCCAAAAGAAGGCGCGGGTTGGAGGTGTATCTGATACCGCTCTGAAGATCGAGAGCGACGCGAAGAAAGGGAACGATATCGCCGTCGGTCACCCTTTTCCCCAGATCCGAAAAAGAGCTTCCCTCAAGCCCATAATGGGCCCTGAGCAATTTCTCCGAGGCCTCACCGAACCCCCTCACGAATTGCTGCGGACTGTAGCCTTTTGCCATTATCTCATCGAGAATCTCTATGGCCCTCACGGTATCTCTTTCCAGTACGGCTTCAAATAACCTCAGATAATAGGCCTCCTCGACCACGCCGAGCAGGTGATCGACATCTGAGCTCTTTATAGAATTTTCCGCATAGACCGCAAGCTGTTCGAGCAACGCTATCCCGTCCCTGAGGCTGCCTTCGGCATGCCGTGCTATCTTGATTATCGCTTCATCCTCAATGGAAATGCCCTCGAGTTCCGCGACTTTCCTTATTCTCTGGGCAATAAGTTCCTCACTCACGGGCCTGAAATCGAACCTCTGTGTCCTGGAAACGATGGTCTCCGGGACCTTCCTGGGCTCGGTTGTTGCCATAATGAATACGACGTTGGGCGGGGGCTCCTCCAGCGTCTTGAGGAGAGCGTTGAAGGCCTCCTGGGTCAGCATGTGAACCTCATCGATGATGATAACCCTGTATCGGCCTCTCTGCGGGGCAAATCTCACCTTTTCCTGCAGACTTCGAACCTGATCGATGCCCCTATTTGAAGCGCCGTCCACCTCAATGACATCAAGGCTGCGAGAGCTATCGATCTCCCTGCAGCTCTGACACACGTTGCATGGCTCAGGAGTGATCCCCTTTTCGCAATTAAGCCCCTTTGAGAGCAGCCTGGCGACGGTGGTCTTACCGACCCCTCGTGGCCCTGTGAAGAGATATGCTGTCGAGATCTCCTTTTTCTTCAGGGCGTTCTTCAGGGTCCTGGTGACGTGTTCCTGACCTAGAACCTCGTCAAAAAGTTTGGGCCTGTATTTTACCGGCAAATTCATCCCACCATATTATATTCTGCCCTTCGGGAAGGGTCAATCTGCCGACATTACTGCAAAATTCCCCGGAGAAAAGCGGCCCTTTCCAACCGCCGTGACGACCGGACCAGATGATAAAAGCAACGAAAACGGGGCGGCAGGTAAAGCTCATGGTGAGTCATATGGGCCAGAACAAAGAGGAAGTCCTTGTTCGTAAAGCAGTGGGCAGAGTGGGGGCAAAGCCAGCCTGAAAATAGCCAGCAGGACGGATCAGATAGGGATGGGTGATCGGGACCGGGAAACGAGCTGCAAACAATATCGGGGCGAAGGGCCACATAGCGATAAGCCACAGCCGGAATTGACAGGCGTGGGGTCGGGACAGATAAACGTTGCGGTCAGATTAATGGTTAGCTTGGGGTCGGGTCGTGCAACCTGCACGACCCGACCCTAACTAAATTCCTGTATACCAAAGGCTTCAAGAAGCGTTGGGCGTGCATAACTCGCAACTCACCAATCCCGCATGGGAAGCCCATCAGAGCCGACAATTCTTTACGGCCGATATCATTGGGACACAATAAATTAGTCAACTTCTGATCGCCTAAAAAGCCGAAAAATTTTTAGGTGCACATGATCATATTTGCCAATCCCCTCGGCATCAAGAGCTTTCAATGGGGTCGGGTCGTGCAACCTGCACGACCCGACCCCATCACAGGATTAAAGACAAAATAAAAAAGCTCCTCCAGCTGGAGGAGCTGAACGAAGAAAAAGACCTCCCTGAATGGAACTCAGCTCTTCTTCTTGTCGCCGCCCGTTCCGCTTTTTCCTCGGGCGCTCGCCTCTTCCCTGGCCTTGGCTTTCTCCTCTTTCTTTTTGTAGTCATTCACGTAGAAGCCTGAGCCCTTGAAAACAAAACCCACGTGCTGGGGCGGAAGCTTGACGAGCCTGCCCCCACAGTATCTACAGGTAAGGGGCTCCTTCTCACCGGGCAACACCAGGAACTCTTCGACCCTTCCGCACTTCTCGCACTTGTATTCGAAGATCGGCAACTCGATCGCCTCCTTAAGTTTGGTACTGGAGGGAAGGCCTGCCCGACTGGGTCGGGCAGGCCTTCCCTCCAGACACACCTTTAGAATTCGTCGTAACCACCGGGAGGTGTGGGAAGGTTCTTCTCCTTCTCCTTGATCTCCACCACCAGGGCCTCTGTGGTGAGGAGCAGTCCTGCAATGGATGCTGCGTTCTGCAGGGCTATCCTCTCGACCTTGGTGGGATCGATTATCCCGGCTTCAAACATGTCCACGTACTGCCCATTGAGAGCGTTGAATCCCTGATTCTCGGGCAGCTTCTTTACCTCCTCCACCACAAGACTGCCCTCGTATCCGGCGTTCTCGGCGATCTGCTTGAGGGGTTCCGAGAGAACTCTCTTTATTATCTCGGCACCCACCTTTTTGTCGCCCTCAAGTTTGAGCTCGTCGATGACGCTGGCGCACCTGAGAAGGGCGACTCCTCCGCCGGGCACGATTCCTTCCTCCACCGCAGCCTTTGTAGCATGGAGGGCATCCTCAATCCTGGCCTTTCTCTCCTTCATGGCCGTCTCCGTGGGAGCTCCCACATAGATGACGGCAACTCCGCCCGAGAGTTTAGCCAGCCTTTCCTGAAGTTTTTCCCTGTCGTAATCGGACTTCGTCTCCTCGATCAGCGTCCTTATCTGCTGGATCCTCGCCTGAATGTCCTCCTTCTTGCCGGCACCCTCGACGATCGTGGTGGTATCCTTGTTCACGACCACCCTCTTGGCCCTTCCGAGGTCAGAGAGAGTCGCATTCTCGAGTTTCATGCCGGCTTCCTCGGAGATGACCCTGCCGCCGGTCAGGATGGCGATATCCTCGAGCATCGCCTTCCTTCTCTCGCCATAACCGGGGGCTTTGACGGCACATCCCTGGAGAATCCCTCTGATCTTGTTCACGACGAGGGTGGCGAGGGCCTCGCCCTCTACATCCTCAGCGATCACCAGTACGGGCTTGCCCTGCTGGGCCACCTTCTCGAGCACGGGGAGGAGGTCCCTCACTGAGGAGATCTTCTTATCGTGAATGAGGATGTAAGGCTCCTCGAGCACGCACTCCATCTTCTCGGGATTTGTCACAAAATAGGGGGAAATGTAGCCGCGGTCGAACTGCATTCCCTCGACGATCTCCACGTAGGTCTCGATCCCCTTGGCCTCCTCGACGGTGATGACGCCGTCCTTTCCTACCTTATCCATGGCCTCGGCGATCTTCTCGCCTATCTCGTGGTCGTTGTTCGCAGAGATAGCAGCGACCTGCTCGATCTCCTTCCTGTCCTTCACCTCACGGGAGATCTCTCTGAGCTTATCCACAACCTTATCGACGGCGATATCTATTCCTCTCTTTATCTCCATGGCATTGTGGCCGGCAGTAATCTGCTTGAGGCCTTCCCTGTAAATAGCCTCGGCCAGAATTGTGGCCGTTGTGGTTCCATCGCCGGCCACGTCGGAGGTTTTGGACGCGACCTCCTTAACAAGCTGGGCCCCGAGATTCTCAAAGGGGTCCTTGAGTTCAACCTCTTTTGCAACAGTAACCCCGTCCTTTGTGATGGTCGGGGACCCGAATTTCTTCTCAAGGATCACATTATGACCAGAGGGCCCAAGGGTAACCTTCACAGCCCTGGCAAGAGCCTCAACGCCTCTCAGAATGGCCCTCCGGGCCTCATCCTCATACCTGATGTCCTTTGCTGCCATTTCTCGCTCCCTCCTTTATTCCTCGATAACAGCCAGTATATCGTCTTCCCTCATTATGAGGTACTCCTCACCTTCGATCTTCACCTCGTTCCCGGCGTACTTGGAGAAGAGTATTTTGTCTCCCACCTTCACCTCCATGGGGACCCTCTGACCCTTCTCATCGAGCCTGCCAGGCCCAACAGCTATAACTTCCCCCCTCTGGGGCTTTTCCTTCGCTGTGTCCGGAATGATTATTCCGCTTTTCTTGACTTCTTCCTCCTCAATCCTCTTCACCAACACTCTGTCTGCAAGCGGTCTGACCTTCATCGGTCCCACCTCCTTTTTTCCTTGGGAAAGCGATATAATTTACTGTGGAAGCTGGGCTTTGTCAAGTCTGCTTAAATTCTCATATAAATTTTTCCTAAAAGCCCCTCTTCAAATTTCCTGAAATCAAAAGGTTGCATTACGGCGTGGGCAATCCTGTTTCGTCTTTCTTGAGAAAGGCCGCTCAGAAGGCGTCGTAGGAGACTATTTCCGATAGAGGTTTCCTCGGCGGAGGTTCCGGGGACTCAGCGGGATAACCGATGGGAAGGAGGGCCACCACCTTGCAGCAGGATGGTATGCCGAGGATCTCCCTGACCTTTTCCTGCTCAAAGGCTCCGATCCAGCAGCTTCCCAGACCTTTATCGCACGCGGCGAGCACCATGTGCTCGACGGCAATGGCAAGGTCCACAGCATAGGCCGGAACGCCGCAGGACATCACGTGACCGGGGTCAAGAGCAACGGCCGCTATAACCAGCGGGGCTTCGGCGATAAAATTCTGATCGAAGGAGGCCTTTGCCAAAGCCTTTTTCTTATCGGGATCCCTCACAACCACGAATTTCCACATCTGAAGGTTCTTGGCCGAAGGCGCCCAGCGGGCAGCTTCGAGTATCTCCTTCAAAATCCTTTCCTCAACCTCCCTGGACTTATAAGCCCTGATGCTCCTTCTCCTCCTGACCACCTCCATGAATTCCATGGCACAGCACCTCCCTCATCAAAAACTTTTGAAAACCCGGGCCAGGGGATGGCCCGGGGCTCTGACTTCCAGGTCGAGGAAAAATCCGAAGGGAGTCTCGTAGACCTCATAGCCCGCGTTTTCGAGGCGCTCTCTCGCCTTATCGAGGACTTCCCTGACGAAGGCCGGGTCGGCCTTGCTCTCAGAGAGATGTGCGAAGGAGTGAAGAACAATCCTCTTCGTGCCGTTCTTGCCCCCAAGCCACTTCAGGTTCTTTATGAGTTTGGTGACGATGGCGCCGCCTTTCTCCCTGTCCTCGGCTTCCACGTGGATAAACCCGACTATGGCATCCTCGATAGATGCTTCCTCGTGATCGCACTCGGCCTCGGGCAAAGCCTTCTTACCGAGTCTGTACTTGAAAAGCTCCGCGTGGATTGTAAGCAGTTTCATTCCCTGTCAGTTCACCAGCTCGCTCCTACTGAGATCCTGTGCGAGGGGCCGAGAACATCCCGGTCGGCCACAAAAGCATAGTCAATGTTATAATGGCCCAGCCCCTGTGTCAACCTAATCCCGAAGCCAGCGCTGAAGATGTTCCTCTTGTCGTATTCGCTCATCTTGTGAATTAATCCGCCCCTCAATGCGAAAACCTCCGGAACAGGCCAGACCTCGACGCCAAATCTGACATCGGCAAGGGGCAGGCTGCTTTCCCCTGAGATGTCGAGCTCGGCGTTGATCCTCGACGCGAGAAGCGAATAGGATGCGCCCATCTGATAAGAGGGGGGGAGGGACTCCTTGGTGCCCGTTCCCCATTTCAGGCGGGAGATCAGGTCTCTTATGATCATTCCGAAGCGAAAGGCTCCCATAACTCCAAGGAAGGCAGCATCGGCACTTCCTCCAGAAACGTCGGCGCCCTCTATGTCCGTCTTGTTGAAGAGGAACTTGAGCCTTCCCCCAACGGCTATGCCCGGAGAGAACTCGCGGGCGAAAGCATAACTGACGCAGTTCTCGTTCCATTTTACCGTCTCGTCGTAGGCCTTAAGCCCCACGAACTCCCAGGAGAGAGCTCCACCCCCGTATCCCTTATCCTCCTGTGCGACAGCGGCAAAGCCGCCCTTGAGCGGAAGGTCCCCGAAATGGGCATACATCCCCGTGAAATCATAGCCCTTGAGGAAAGCCAACGCTGCGGGATTCCAGTAGGCGGATGGCGCGCCCTGGACCAGGGCAGTGAAAGCCCCTCCCATGGCCAACCCTCTTGCATCGACTCCCAAAAGGGGAAAGGCGCCTCTCGCCGAGGCCCCCTGTCCCCAGAGGGTGGCTGTGGTGATCACGAAAATCGCCGTTAACTTCCCCATGGCAAGCATTCTCTTCCTCATGATATTCCTCCTTTAACGCACAACGGCGAAGAAATCCTTTTTCTTTGACTGAGTTCCATCGGAATAACGCGCCTCAACTATGTAGAGATAAACGCCGTTCTTGACTTCGCTTCCGGCAGCATTCTTGAGGCCATCCCAGGCTATTTCTCGGTCGCTCCCGGCCTGCAGATCGGCCTCTGCCCTCCAGACAAAGTTGCCCGAGAGGTTGTAAACGGATATCCTGACATGGGCATCTTTGGGGAGGGAGATCCTGAACTTGTTGTCAGTCAGGTTCATGGGCTTGGGTGCCGAGACCTCGAACTCCGGAGGTCCCACAAATACGGTGAACCTGACGGTATCGGAGCTGTTGCCAAAATCATCGAGCGAGAAGAGCCAGATCTCGTTGGGAATCCCATAGGTCAGCTGTACGTCGGTAAAGGTGAAGGTGCTGTCTATAGCCGCCCTCGTCGAATCTCTGAACTCGGAGTTGACGAAAAGCATGACGAGGGCATAGGGCTCTGTCTTCCCCGAAATGGTGAGGGTGTCGTTCGACGTCCGGTCGGGTATGTTCATCGAGGCCGGTGCGGGAGGCGGAACTGTGTCCACGAGATAGATGAACCTGTTTTTGACGAGAAGGGAATCTCCAACGGAATTCTTGGCACTCACGATTATATAGAAGGCCCCATTATCCGAGCCATCGACGGCCAGCGGGACATCGATATACCAGGCATAGGTACTGTCATTGAGCGTGTCGGCAACGCCATCGAGAGTATCGTTGAGGCCCTTCGTGAGATACACCGAGATATCCAGCAGGCCAGCTCCGACCCTGTCGCGCAAAACGGCGACCGCCCCATCGATCTGAACCCACACCGTGTCTCCATTTCCGACTTCGATGAGGTCACCGTGGGTCGGCTTCACATAGGTAATGGCACTGAGGGGTTTCCAGTAATAGAAATCAAGCGTGTCTATGCGAATATTGCTTGCGAGATCGCCGAACATGCGGAAAAGATGGTAGGCCCCCTCGGCGACGAAATTGCCGACGATGTCGAGAAGGACGGTATCGCCCATAAACCTCGTTTCGAGGGCTACGCTATCATAAGCTGCGTCCCAGAGGGCAAAGCGAGTGTGAGACGTGTCAAGGCCCGACAGATCGCTGACCACGAAGAGAAAACTATCGGGCACTGTGTAAAGCGTGTCGCCCTCCTGAATCGATGCGAAGACAATCTGAGGCAAACCCGTATCCAAGAGAAAGTGGGATTCGTAGACATCTCCCGCCGTGGAATCATTGGCCAGAGGGAAAACCTTCATGCTGTAGGTGCCATTTGCGGTAAGAGGGCCTGAAAGTTCCAGGGTGAAAGTCCAAAGGCTATCTTCGGCGCTGAAACTCATCTGTCCGTCGATGAGGGAATCAGATGGATCGAAAAGCTGTATGTAAGAATTGGCCGTATCTATGCCGCTTCCCGTCCTGTCCAGAACAAGGGCGGAGACCGAGCTCACCGAGTTCACAACAGCCCCATCTGCCGGAGAAGTCGAGATGACAATGGGCTCCCTGTCGGGTACGGTAAAGGTGTACACGAGATCTACCGAATGGCCGGCTCTGTCAGAGAGGTGGAGGGAAAGGCTGTATTCCCCGCCGGGGAAGCCGGCTCCGGGATCTATGTGCCAGACGAGGCGTCCCTCGCCGTTTCCGAGATCGACCCTCGAGAGATAACCGGGCACACCGGTGGAATCGGGGTAAAGCAGGACGAGGTAAGAAGCTTCCAGGTTAACCCCCGAAACCGCTGAAATCCCCTGATAGAGATCGCTTACCACCGCATAAACGCTGTCCCGGGGTACGACTCCGATGGCTCCAGAATCGGGATAGATCTCAACCACATGGGGCGGCCTCGAGTCGTAGATAAAGACGAATGTATCGGGGTTCGAAGGGCTCAGAAGATGGCCTGCCAGATCCTGTGCGTAAACGAGAAAGCGATAGAGCCCATCGGCCGCTCCGTTGGGCAAAATGGGAGAGGAAAGAGTGAACGTTATAGTATCTCCCGAAAGGCTGTTCGCACCTGGGACAGCCTGACCGTTGTAGTTCTCCAATTCCACCCGGGTCAGCGTTGTGTCTGGATTTATTCCGCTCCCCGACTGATCCTCGAGAATGACCTGTACGAAATAAAGGGTGTCAGCGACGAAGCCCGAATCGGAAGGGTAAGTTGCCAAAACGTAAGGAGCGCTGACATCGAGCAGGAAAGACCAGCTCGAACTATCCTCGTTGAACACGTTATCGAACAGCCTGACCGAAATGGTGTAGTTTCCGCCGACTGTCAGAGGAGATGAGAGAATGTAATAAAGTGTGTCGCCGTGGGTTTCGGCCGTGCCAGGAAGGCTATCGCCATTTTCAGTGATCACATATATCTCAGAGGCCTGGTAGTTCACGCCCGAGGGCTCCCTTCCGGAAACGACAGAGTCGCTCGGCAGTATCCAGACCCAGCTCACCTGTTCGCCAACGGTGGCATTGGGTGCCGGGAAGCTTGCCACGACAACCGGAGGCCTCGTGTCGAATATAAAGGTGGTCTCCAGAGTATCGGAGTTCCCCGCGTTATCGGCGGCCGTCGCGGTTATAAAGTACCTGCCGTCATCGGAGCCATCGGTCCTCAGCGGAGGATAGGGAATAAATGTGACCGTGCTCTCTGCCATCGACGTGTTGCCGTTGACAGGTCCCTGAGGTCCTGTCAAAAACAGGGACGAAAGGGATGTGTTGGGCCCCGAGAGCTGATCCCGCAGCACCATCAGCACGCTGTCTACCCTGCTCAGATAGGAGGAATCCTCGGGGTACAGGTAAATCTGCGGGGGTGTCCTGTCGAGGGTAAACTGAGTGCTGTCGGTCCCTATGTTTCCAGCGGAGTCAACGGCAGTGACCACGGTGTAGTAATTGCCATCGGCTAAATCGAGAATGCCGCTTCCCGCCTTGCCGGACTTCGATTTCATGTTCGTGACTGCACCGCTCACGACAAAGAGAAGCGTATCGGGCTCAAGCCTTATGACCTGCCCTGGCACCAACGAACCATCCCTTTTGAGCGATATGTTGCTCGCGCCGAGATTGACCCCGGAAGTGAGGTCGCTTATCCTCGCCCACACCGTATCCATCTGAGCCAGATTCACGAGTCCCTGGGGATAGAACTCGACCGCGCTCGGGGCCTGAGTGTCATAGGTAAATCTCAGGGTCGTCGGGTTCTGGGGTTCGAGGGGCCAGCCGGCGGCATCGGTAGCTGTGACGACGACTGTGTAGCTGCCGTCGTCGGATCCGTCCTCAGAGAGCGGCACGGTGAATTGATAAACTGCGCTGTCTCCCTCGAGGCTCAGGCTGCCGGGCACCGATTGGCCTCCCGGGCCTATTACAGTCATGGTCACCGATTCAACGCCGCTGCCGTTGCCGTCATCGAAACGCACAACCACGCGGTCGATGCTTTCCACGACATAGCTGCCGTCGGAAGGAAAGCTGGAAGAGATAACAGGGCCTTGGAGGTCGAGCAAAAAGCCCATGGACAGGGAATCACGGTTGCCGGCGTTATCGACTGCCCTAACGAAGACCTCGTAATTTCCATCCTCGCTCAGAGTGTCGCTCAGAACCCAGAAAACGGTATCTCCTGAGGTGACTTTCTGCCCCGATACGGGAAGGCTGTCCCTGTAGAGCCTGACGGAACTCGCCGAAAAATCGATTCCGGAACTCTCCCTCCCGGGATTGATATCAGAGAGAACCGCGAAAACAGCCGATATAGGTGTTGAAACCAGCCCTCCCGATGGATTGACCTCTGCTATGACTGGTTTCTTGGTATCATAGATGAACTCCCCCTCAAGTGTATCTGTGTTTCCGGCGACGTCCGATGCCGTAAGGGTGACGTGATAGCTGCCGTCTTCAGTGCCGTCAGTCGCAAGCGGCGGGTCGGGGACAAAGATGATGACGGTATCCCTCACGTAGGTGCTTCCGGCCACCGCGCCGAGGGGACCCGTGAGCTGAAGGACAGCCGCGGACATGTCCACACCCGAAAGCTCGTCGTGGAGGACCGCGTAAGAGCTGTCAAGGACATTAACAAAATCAGAGTCTGAAGGATAAATCGAGGCTATCGGAGGCCGGGTATCAAAGGTGAACGTCAGCGTGTCTTCCTCAACGTTTCCCGCACTATCGCGCATTTCAACCCGTATATCATAGATGCCATCGTCTTCTCCACCGGGCACGAGGGGCTCCGTGAGGACGTATTTCAGCGTATCGGGAGGAAGGCGGTTCAGGGTCCCCGCGACCAGAACCTCGTCCTTTAGCAGCCTCAGATCCGACGAATCGAGATTCACGCCCGATAACTCATCCCACATCGCGGTCCTTATATCGCTGAGTGTATCGGTAACATAGCTGCTATCTGAAGGAGTCGAAAACAAGAGAACCGGTGCCGTGCTGTCGTAGAGGACATAGAGCGTATCGGACGACGTTCCTCTGTTCATAACCTCGTCGTACGGAACGGCGAAAATGTAGTTATCGCCCTCCACGTAGGAAACGATGTAGCTGAAGTATCCCGTCAGAGTGTCGGCATTAGCCGTGCCGAGAAGATGGCCGTTCCTCATGATATCAAGGCGGCTTCCGGGCTCGGAGAACCCCTTCAGGGTATCGGTGGAATCCGATGTGGGAGTTGAGAGTGAAAGCGTATCGAGATCAGGCGCTCCAGGGGGCAGGTTATCGATCCCCACCTCAGTGGTGGCCTGGAAACCATCGCCTGTCAGGGGATCGTAGAGGTCGACGACGATCGTATACGTGGTATCGCTTCCGGGCGCGAGATAATCGCCCTCATCGTTCTTCCCGTCGAAGGGGACAGAGTGAGTCCCTCCCGATTGGCTCTCGGACTCTATGAGGGTTCTGACCAGCGTCGTCGAATCGAAAACCGAGGAGGAATTGTAGATCTTGATCGTAACCTGGGCGTCCTCGGAGAGGTTATAGGAAATCGTAGCGACGTCGAACTGGCCGTCGTGGTTCTCAGGCGATATGACTGGTGGAGTCACGGTCAGGTCTGACAGGGAAGTCGGAACCGAATTTGCCACAACAGAACCCGTGAACTGGTCAAGGTTGTAGGCATCGTCCTCAAGGAATATCTTGTAAGTGTAAAGCCCATCGGGATAGGGGCCAGGCCCCCAGAGCACGGAATAGGTATCGTCGCCGTGAAATTCCTGATAAAAATTGTGCTGAAAGACCTCATTGCCCGTGCTGTCAAGGATCGTTACGGTGGCGTTTCCGGTGAAAGCGTAAAGGTAAAGTATGGCAGTATCGCCTTCCGCCAGCTCATCGGCCCAGTAATCGAGGCTCTCAAACCTGTTGGAAAGGTCTCCAACCCTGTTGAGAAGGGCCGGTGTTTCCTCGACCGTGACATCGACTATGGTGTTGTTCCAGTCTATGAAGTGAAGGGTCACGTTATCCGTGGTGAAATGGTGGGGCAGAAGGGTAAAATAAACAGGGAAAGGCGGCATCGTCGGGGAATTATCGGGAGTGGTGATGTACGTGTTGCCGGAGGCGGTTCCGATGACGGTCAAAACCGCTATCCTCCCCGAAGGCAGAAGATAGGAATCGTAGCCCGGCGGGCTGGTGTTGGACGCCGTGAATTCTATCCTCAGATAATCGTCAACCCCGTCGTTGTCAGGACTGAAGGGATTGGGAACCGCGGAAATAGAACTGAGAGAGGGAGGAGTCTTGTCGATGACCACCATACTGGAAACGGTGTCGATGGGTGTGCCCAGAGTGTCCCAGCCAAATATGAGGAAGGTATAGCTCCCGTCAGCATAGCCGCCCCCATCCCAGAGAAGGCTATGCGAACCGGAGCTCAGCAAAGTGCTGTCGATGAGAGTGTCGGGCGGAGAACCCTGGACAATGAGCCTTATATAGGCCGGACCCGAAAGGCTGAAGCCGATCTGGGTTGTATCAGCCCTGCCGTCGCCGTTGGGAGAAAATGGATTGGGATTCACATAAACCCCGTTAACCTGTGGCAGGGCGCTCAGAGCGCCCGCAACTGCCAAAAGGATCAAAAACTTACCCCATCTCATGAACTAATCCTCCTTTTTCCACTTTTTCCAAGGGTGTGAAAGGCCCGCTTGTGATAACAGCGGGAAAAACGAGGGACATCGTTATCGGAGAAGAGAACGGTGGAAAAGCGAGAAATTGAACAAGGCCTTCAGGATTGCCTAAAGGATAAAAATAAAGCGGGGCCGACGAGATTTGAACTCGCGACCTCTGGCGTGACAGGCCAGCGTTCTCACCAGGCTGAACTACGGCCCCGCTTGTGAGTGCTATTATGTTAACTGCCTTTTCTACGTATGTCAAGCCTTTAAATCTTATCATATACAAGCTCCGGGGTTTTCGCCTCGCCCTTCTCGGACCACCTGAATCCCTTCTCGAAGACCCTGAGGCAGGCTTTCACGACTTCGGGATCATAGAGGATTCCGCTGTATTTCTTGATCTCCTCCAGGGCCTTATCGATACCCATGGCGGGCCTATAGGGCCTGTGAGATGCCATGGCCTCCACAACATCGGCCACCCCCAGTATCCTGGCTTCGAGCAATATCTCCTCTCCCTTCAATCCCCTGGGGTATCCGGAACCGTCGAGCCTCTCATGGTGCTGAAGCACTATATCTGCCACGGGGCCATCGAAGTCGATGTTCTTCAAAATATCATAGCCCACCACGGGGTGTGTCTTTATTATGTTCGTCTCGGCCTCGGTGAGAGCGCTTGGCTTGCTCAGGATCTCCGCGGGTATGTGTATCTTGCCTATATCGTGTAGCATTCCCGCTACATAGATGGTCCTGACCCTTTTCTTGTCGAGTCCCATCTCTCGGGCGATCGCAACCGCAAGCTCAGCCACCTTCATCTGGTGGCCGGCGGTATAGGGATCCCGTGCCTCAACGATCCTCACCACCATCTTAACCACATCGTCCAGTGTTTTCCTCAACCTTTTGTAACTTTCTCTAAGCATTTTCTCGCCCTTCTTTCTCTCACTCACATCTCTTATTATGGCCAGTGCCTCCCACTCCTCTTCGATCTGAACGGTTGTAACTGAGATCTCAAGGGGAACCGTTGAGCCGTCTTTTCTGAGGCCTATCACTTCCATGGTTCTGTTGGTGTGGGGTTTGTTTTTCCCCTCGAACATTGCCCTGCGGAATGCCTTAAGGAACCTCTCTCTGTCCTTTTCCGGAACGATCAACCTGTGAATTTCCCTTCTCAGCGCCTCTTTCTCGGCATAGCCGAAAAGCCTCTCGGCCGCCCTGTTCCACATCTTGACACGACCTCTCGAATCCACCCAAATGATCGCATCCGAAGCCGACCGAGTGAGAAGCCTGTATCTTCTCTCCGACAGCCTTATGCTCTGTATAAGCTGAAGGTTTTCCATGGCAGTCCCGATGCCCGCTGCCAGTATTTCCAGCAGTTTCAGGTCATCTTCATCGAAGGCTTTGAGCCGGGGAGACTCGGCATTTATGACGCCCACCACCCTGTCTCTGATCTTTATGGGAACAGCGATCTCCGAAAGCATCCCCTTTATACCCTCCACATAGCGGGGGTCCTTCCTCGTATCATTAACTATGAGGGGCTTCCTGTGGTTGGCCACCCAGACCGTTATACCCTTTCCGTCAAGGGGCAACCTTATATTGGCATGAGTTCCCCTGATGCTCTTGACGTAAAGCTCTTTTCTCTCGTCATCAACGAAAAAAACGCTGGCGTTCTCCAGATGAATTATGCTTACTATGGCGTCCAGGGCTATCTCGACCAGCTCGTCGATGTCCTTGAGAACAGGCATCCTGGTGATAATCTCATAGAGGGCCGAAAGCTTCTTCTCCAGATTACTTTCCTTTGTCCGATCTTTCCCAAAACAGATAGCTCCCTTTACCTTCGATCCCTCCTTGAGGGGAACGGCCATAAAGGAAACTACCAGAATGCCGCCATCTCTCTTGAAGATCCTGGTCTCACGCCGGATCTTTTCACCCCTGAGCACCGCTCCGAAAATCTGACGGGCTTTATCGAGCTCTTCCGGCAGAAGAAGCGACGAGAACGGCTTCCCGATCCACTCTCTGAGTTTGTAACCCGTTATCTCCAGGGCCTTCCTGTTGGCGAAGAGAATCCTGCCCCTATCGTCCAGGATCAAAATCAGATCGTTGGCGTTTTCCACCACTGTCCTGAATCTTTTCTCGGAAGACTTTATCTTCTCGAACATCCTGCGGCGCTCGGTGATGTCCAGGAGGGTTCCAAGAACGGCGGGTTTTCCCTTATAGAGAACGCGGGTGCCCAGGAACTCAACTTCGATCACCTTTCCGTCCTTCCTCAGCCCGCGGAAAGAGTACCTCACCTGATCCACCTGTCCCTCGAGCCGTTTCTTTGTGTTTTCCACCACAAGCTCGCGGTCTTCGGGATGGGTAAGATCCAGTGGTCCAAGCCTGCCGACGATCTCCTCCCGCCTGTAGCCGAAGATCGCAGCCAGGGTGGGGTTCACGTATCGGAATAGGCCGTCCTGAACGAGATAGACCCCTACAAGGGCATTTTCCGAGAGTATCCTGAAGAGATCTGACGCCTCATCCCCGTCGCTCCCTTCCTTCTCGCTTTTAGCCTCTCTCAGGGCACCACAATACAGGTCTTCGGCGTCAGAAATACCTTCGAGAAAGATGACAGCGAGCTCGGCTGGATTCCCTCTGAGCGCCACGCCGTCGACAACACATCTTCTCTTATTGCATCTTTTCAGCTCATCCAGTATCAGACGTAGGTCATCATCGCCGAAGTGCAGGACATCCGTGATCTTCCTGCCCTCGAGGGTGTCAAGCCCGGTCATCCCCGCAAAAACCCTGTTGGCCAGGAGAATCCTCCCCTCTTTATCCATGAGGAAAAGAGGTTCCTCGAGAAAATCAAAAAGGAGCCCCAGGCTTTTCAGGTCAATTGAAGTCCCCACTTTCACCCTCCGACTTTTGTATTTTGCAAAATAGTTTTAATCTCACAATCACGCGGATTTTACCCATATCTGCCCCGGCATCGGTCAATCTTACCTTTTCAAATTGCAATGAATTGCAGTTTGCAAAATAGCCGTTCATTTTTATCTTTACAGTACCAGCGCTTCGGCTGTGGGGAGGCCGCCAAAGGCGGCCTCCCCACAGCCTTAAAAATGCAAAAACCCTGCCAAATCTACTGGGGATAAAAGGATTTCGGCCGTGTTCAGATTTACAGAGAACTCAGATGGGCTTCTTTCTCGAGATATTCGAGGACATACTCCCTGACGGCGTCCTCGAGGGGCGTCGTCTCAATCGGTCCCCCGGCCGCTCTCAACTTGTCCAACTCGGCCTGCGTGAAATATTGATACTGATCCCTCAACTCTGGGGGCATGTCGAAGTATTCTATCCTCGGCTCGAGGCCGAGGGCGTCGAAGACCGCCTTCACCAGATCGTTAAAAGTGCGAGCTTTGCCCGTCCCCACGTTAAATATCCCGTTGACATCCCTGTTGTCCATGAAAAACAGGGTCATCCTCACGGCGTCTTTGACGTAGATGAAGTCCCTCCTCTGTTCCCCGTCCCTGAAATCGGGCCTGTGGGATTTGAAGAGCCTGACATATCCGACGTCTTTGATCTGCTCGTACGCCTTGAGCACCATGCTCCTCATTTCGCCTTTGTGGTATTCATTGGGACCGTAAACATTAAAATATTTAAGGCCCGCGATCTTGTCAAGAAGTCCCTTTCTCAGCGCCCAGAGGTCAAAGAGGTGCTTGGAATAGGCATAAGGATTAATGGGGACAAGGCGTTCCAGCTCCTCGTGATCGTCAGAAAAACCCTGGCTGCCATCTCCGTAGGTGGCGGCGCTTGAGGCGTAAATAAATCGGATTCCCTTCTTTATCGCGTATAGAGCGAGCTCCTTGGTGTATTCGTAGTTGTTCCAGAGGAGATAGCCCGCGTCCATCTCCGTTGTATCGGTGCAGGCGCCGAGGTGAAATATGGTCTCCACATCGCCCCTTATGCATCCGCTCTTGACGAGTTCCAGGAAATCGGACTTGTCCAAGTAATCGGCGAATTTCAGACTTCTCAGGTTCTTCCATTTCTCGTCCTCGCCAAGATCGTCGACCACCAGGATATCGTGAATGCCCCTCTGATTCAGCCCCCATATGATAGCGCTGCCTATAAAACCGGCTCCGCCCGTGACTATAATCATCTCAACCTCCAGGTTAAGTTCCAATTTTAGCGCAAGATATGGAAATCTGTCAAAACTTGAGCGTCTTACAAAGCCTCTTTCATCAGGTTCAATTCTTCAGGGAGATCCAGCAAAACTTCGGTAACAGACAAGTTTTTCCCTCTGCGAAAATAAAATTGTAAAATTGACATTGAGAGAAAGCTGGCTTATAGTAAATCCTTTGAAAAGGAGGCTTGAATTGAGAGATCCCAGGATCGAGAAGCTCGCAGAAGTGTTGCTTCACTATTCCATCGGCATAAAGGAAGGCGACCTCCTGATGATCAGGGGCAATTATTTGACCCTCCCCCTCATAAAAGAGCTCTACAAAAAGGCCCTGCTCGCTGGAGCCAATCCCTACACGAAGATCGGCGTCGACGGAATAGAGGAGATCTTCTACTCGATAGCGAGCGAAGAACAGCTCAAATTTATCTCCAAGATATCCTGGACCGAGGTGGAGGAGATCGATGCCCTCATAACCATCTGGGGAGAGTGGAACACGAAAAAACTCTCGAACGTGGACCCGAAGAGGATCGCCCTCGCCCAGGGGGCGCGGAGGCCGCTCTTTCAGAAGTTGATGGAAAGGATCGCCGATGGTTCCGTGAGGTGGGTGGGCACCCAGTATCCGGCCCACGCCAACGCCCAGGATGCCGTTATGTCCACCGAGGAGTACGAAGAATTCGTCTTCAGGGCCGGGCATCTCTACGACGAGGATCCCATCGCCACCTGGAGAAAGATCTCGGAGGAGCAGGCGAAAATAGTCGAGAAATTATCGCAATATAACGAATTCAGAATAGTGGCGGAGGACACAGACCTCAAGCTGAAGGCCGGAGGAAGGCGCTGGATCAACACCGATGGCCACGAGAACTTCCCCGACGGAGAGGTGTTCACAAGCCCTTTAGAGGATTCAGCTGAGGGCCACATAAAGTTCACATTTCCGGGGATCTTTTTGGGAAAGGAGGCGGAGGGAATACGGCTCGTCTTCGAGAAGGGCGAGGTGGTTAAGGCCGAGGCCGATAAGGGAGAGGATTATCTGAAAGCCCTCATAGCCACAGATGACGGCGCCCGCAGGCTCGGAGAGTTCGCCTTCGGAACCAACTACGACATTCAGAATTTCACCCGGAACGTTCTTTTTGACGAAAAAATCGGAGGGACCATACACCTCGCTCTGGGCGCTTCCATCCCTGAGACGGGCGGCAAGAACGTCTCGGGCATTCACTGGGACATCGTCCTCGATATGAGAAAGGGCGGAGAGGTTTACGCTGACGGCGAGCTCATTTACAGGGACGGTAAGTTTCTTTTCTGAGGCGCTTTATATGTGAAATTCGACGATGTCCCTGTCCTCGAGGATGTAGGTTTTCTCGACCCTCTGACCATCGAACTTCGATGAGCCCCAGAGGCGTGCGTATTTGAGCTTCTCTGCGAAGTCCTTGTGGACCTCCCTCGCAGCATCCAGGACGGTGCTGTTCTTTTTTAATATGAGGGGATCGCTCATGTCGGGCGGCTTTCCAGGCTCCTTGGTGTAAACCCTGATGATCTCCAGTTCCCTGAAGATCACCCTCTTTAGCTCCTCGAGACCGCGGCCCTCGACGGCGGAGACGGCAACGATGGGAAACTTATCGCCGTAGTACTCTCTGAGCATCTCGAGCCGAAGGTCGGCATCGGGCGCGTCCAACTTATTGGCGACGAGTATCGTCCTCTTCTCAATGGGACCGACCACATGGATCTCCGCCTCGCCTTTCCCCACGGGTATGATCTTCCGCTCCTCCAGCTTTTCCAGGACGACCCGGGTCTGCTCCAGAAAATCGTCATCGGACAGATCCACCACCAGAAGGGCGAGGTCAGCATTTCTGACTATATCGAGAACCCAGTATTCTATGTGTTCCTCCGAGATCGGCGGTAGATCCACGAGCTGAAAGGCGATGTCCTCGAATTCGGCCATTCCTACGTTGGGCTTGAAGGTGGTGAAGGGATAGGGAGCGACCTCGGGCTGGGCGTTGGTCATAGACTTCAAAAGCTGAGATTTGCCGGCGTTGGGGTAACCTATCAGGGCTATCTGGGCAGCCCCTTCTTTTCTCACGGTATAGATGGCCGCCCTTCTTCCGCCCTGAGCCTTGCGCTCCTCCTTTTCCCGTTTCAGGCGGGCGATCTTCGACTTGAGCTCCTTCTGAAGCTTCTCGGTCCCCTTGTGCTTGGGAACTATGGACAGAAGTTCCCTGAGGACCGCAATTTTCTCGTCGGTAGTCCTCGCAGTCCTGTATTTCTTCTCTACCTGAAAGTATTCGGGAGGTAAATTCGCCGGCATCCCGTATTATTTTTAACACAATCGGGCTGCCCCGTCAACCTCTCATAACCTTCGGTTGCGGACACATCCTTCCTGCAGTAAAATCAATCATATGGGAGAGGCAATAAGGGCTTCGTTGACAAATTGGGCTGATCTGCTGACCTTCTCGAGGCTCCTCCTCGCCCTTTTCATACTCTTCTTCGCCCTGACCGGCAACGGCAGCCCGGACCTGGTGCTCCTCATTTACATCGCGGCCTGGACCACGGATAATCTGGACGGTTATCTCGCCAGGAAATCGGGACAGGAGGGGCGGCTCGCCAATTACGACCTCCCCTTCGACATATTTCTGATCGCCTCGGGCCTCGCCTATCTGGTCTCCGAGGGTTTCTATTCCCCCTGGGTTCCCCTGATCTACTTCGTCGCCGCCCTCCTCCTCATGTTCTACGACCTCAGGACCCCGCTCATGACCCTTTCTTTCATCGCCATCCTTCTTTCCTACAGGGCCCTTCTCCGCCTCGACGGCAGGCTTGCCTTTTACACCCTGATCTGGGCCCTCGTCATCGCCATCGTGAACAGAAAGGGCCTCGCAAGACAGATCAGGCTTTACCTTGCGGGCTTTAAAAGGAGGGAGGAAGATGAAACTTGAGGGCAGAAAGATAGCCATACTCGTCGAGGACCTCTACAACATGCCCGAATTCTGGTATCCCTATTACAGGCTCAAAGAGGAAGGCGCCGAGGTCCACATCGTCGGACCGGAAAAGAAAACCTACAGATCGAAGGAAGGCTATCCTGCCACCGCCGACCTCACTGCGAAGGAGGCCTTAGAAAGGGAATTCGATGCCGTCATCATCCCGGGAGGATATGCCCCCGACAGGATGAGG
Organism: Candidatus Hydrothermota bacterium; assembly: GCA_021158525.1. GTDB lineage: Bacteria > Hydrothermota > Hydrothermia > B15-G9 > DRBW01 > DRBW01. Next base: position 73,428 of record JAGGUL010000031.1, read on the forward strand.
AGGACTCCCGAAATGGTGGAGTTCGTGAGGAAAATGAACGAAAAGGGCAGGCTCATAGCGGCCATCTGCCACGGCCCCTGGATTCTGGTTTCTGCCGGAGCGGCGAAGGGGCGCAGGATGACTTCTTTCTTCTCCATAAAGGACGACCTCGTAAATGCCGGGGCGGAATACGTGGACGCCGAGGTCGTCGCCGACGGAAACGTGATAACCTCCCGTAAGCCCGACGACCTCCCCGCTTATCTGAGGGCGATCATCAAAAAACTATCGGAGATGTAAGAAAGAGCGGCAGCTCGACCCCACCCTGAGGAAGTAAATCCCGGAGGGAAGGAATCCTCCGTCGCTTCGGCGGATTTCCAGCTTTTCCCTGTATCCTCCCGAAAGCCGGTAACTCCTTATCCTCCTTCCCGAGGCATCGTAGAGCACGGCCGTAGTCCTGCCTACTTGGGGATTAACTAAGAAAATCTCATCTCCCGCCGGATTGGGATAGAGCAGGAAACGAACCGCTCTGTCCCCATGCCCCTCCTCCGTTCCCGTTTCTATGCCGAACCAGTTCAGCACGACCCTCAGGATCTCCGTTCTGGTCATGTACTGGGGCTGAGAGGAGACACCAGAAACGCCCTCGAGGCCGAAAGCAAAATAGGCGAGTTTCGAGCCAGTTATCGGATTTTCATGCCAGAGAGCGGCTCCGCCTGCTCCGTTCTCATCATAGGACAAAAAGAGATGAGAATTCCCGTCGTTTCCTATTTCATCCCGTGAATTCTGGTTCTGAGCTCCGCCCTGTCCTGCCGTGAAAAAGGAGCTGAACCTCGAGCCCAGGCTATCCCCCGGGATTCCGTAGGCCATGTAGCCGGGATAGAGATCCTGGAGGAAGCAGGCGTGCAGGTAATCTGTGTAGAAAGATGTCGTGCCGGCGCACTCGCCTATGTTCTGACCGGTGAGGAGGAAATTACCTCCCGAATCCAGGAAAGACGCCAGGCTATCCCTCTCCTCGGCGGTAAGAGCGGCATCTCTTGAATTCCCGGTGAAGAACAAAATCGTCCGCGTGGCGAATTCATCCAACGCCTGAAGGGGAAAGATCCCGTCCTCACGGGCTTTCCAGAGCACATAGGTGACGCCGAGGGAGTCCAGGGAGGATGTATAGAAATCGGAGAACCTGGAGAGGGAGTCGGCATTGACGAGAAGGAGATCGGCGGGATATAGAACAAATTCGTAGTGAGCCGCGGAGTCGGGCGTCACATAGAGGGTCTCGACGGCCACTGGATAAGGGACAACGGGCACTATGGTGACGGCAAAGGCGGTATCGGTGAGGACTATCGAGAACTGGCCGGAGAGGGGATCGGTCACAGTGGAATCCCAGAATAGACTGGTATCCCCGAGCAGATCGAGCAGATCGAAATAGAGGGTCGCCTCTATGCCCGAACCCGTGTTTCCATCCCTGACCTCACCGGTCACTTCCAGGAAGGGATGGATGCGGATGTGGAGGAAAGCGGTATCATTCGAGCTCCTCCCGTCCCCCGGGAGGTCGGTGTAAGCCTTTATCTCGAAGTTTCCCGAATCGGAAGGGATCCAATCCTGAGGAATGTTCAGTGTGTCGGTGCCGCCGAGGGGGAGGTCGATGACGGTATCGAAGGCCATGGGGCCTTCCACCTGCAAAGCAAGCCCATAAAGCGCCGAGAGGCCGTAGTTAAGCACACGTACGGCAAAGGAAAGCGTGTCACCGGGGAGATAAAGCTTCCCAATGTCAGAAGCTAAAAAGGCCCCGATACCAGCATCGTAAGGGAGGAGCGAATCGGCCAGGTTATAAATTCCCATGAAAACCATGTAGGAGGAGACCCAGCTGTGATCGCCGTTCGATGACCCCCACCTTGTCGGCGGCACACCGCCGTCGTCGTCGAGATCCTGCACTATGAGGCTGTCGGTGAGGGCATGATGATAGAGGCAGTACAGCTCATCCCCGGAGATCTCATAGGCAGCCCTGTACCCGTTGGCATACCAGATGTTCCACGAATTGCTCCAGTCACCCGAGGGCTCGAAGTACTCGAGAAGGGGCATGTATTGGCCGAGCCAGGATATGCCCTGAGCGGTGTCGGCGGAGAAAACGGTTTTGCAGAGTCCCCATATGATCGTGCCGCCCGACATGGCCCAGACCTCGTCGTTCAGACGGGTTTCGGGATCTTCCTCAACCCATTCCTTAACCCTGTTGCCATAGGCGATCGCTGTATCGATGAGCTCCTGCCTGCCCTCATGAATTCCGTAGGCATAGAGCATCCCCGCCTCGAGGGCCGTCACTTTGGGGTGGAGCCTCCTCAGGGTCGAATTTCCCGTGTTAAGGTCTAGGGGATGCGAGAACATGTAGGAGATACAACTGTCGGCATAGTCCATATAGGACGAATCGCCGAACACCTGGCGATATTTGAGCTCCGCGAAAAGGGCCAGCCCGCAGTTCCAGTCGCGGTAATAGTCGCTATCCTCGCCTTCCTCCTCGTAGGCAGGGTGGTTCATAACGTAAGTCCACGCTTTCCTTATGTTGTCGACATAGGAGGTGTCGCCGGTTAGCTCAGTGTACCAGCACCACACCCAGACGGCCTCCTGAGTATTGTCGGTCTGAATAACATCGGTCATGTCCTCTCCCTCTACGATTCCGCCGAAGTCCGGCGATGAAGAATCGGAGACCTGCATGCCGGCGATAAACTCCGCCGTCTGAAAGAATTCATGGGGATAGCTCCAGCTCTGCCAATCGCCTCCTGCAGTGAAAAGCGGGGGGCTCACTGAAGCTCCTCTGCTCCTGTCGAGCTCCTCCAGCTCAGAGATCGACATAAAGGGAACCGCCCCGAGCGCCGAAAGGCTCAGGAGAAGAAGAAGGTATCTCATTTAGCCCTACCTCGTTATCGCCTTTTCGTTGTTGAAAATCCTGTAAGCCACTCTAAAGCCCAGATAGGCAAAGAGTATGTTGGCGAAAAGGGTGGCCGAAAAATGGGAGGGGTCCAGGTTGCCCATAAAGACCTCTCTTGTAAAGAGGATCACGTTGAAAATCGGCAGGTAAAAATACTTCATGCCCGGCGTTGCCGGAAGGGCCTGAACGAAAACGATGGGCAGCACGACGACCAGGGTTATGGGAGTGAAGTAGTTCTGGGCCTCCCTGAAACTCCTGGCAAAGGTGCCCACGGAGAGCGCTATGGATGCCATGAAGGCTATGTAGAAAATGACGACCAGGATCAGGGATAAAAAGCCCTGAACCGTGATCGGAATTGATGTGATCGCCTGAAATTCACGGCCAAAGGCGGTTGTGCCGAGTTTAAAGGTCAGGAAGATCGAGAAAACTGTGAGGATTATGGAAAAGATGGCGAAGAGCATGGTCGCCATATATTTGCCTAACAGAAGCTCCAGCCTCGTCAGGGGAGCTGAGAGCAGAACTTCCATGGTTTTCCTCTCCTTTTCACCGGCCGTGGCGTCTATGGAAACCACCATGCCGCCGGTTATGGAGACCATGGCGATAATGACCCCGAGAAGCATCCCCATAATGAAGCCCCCCATCTTGCTCGGGGGCACGAGATTTTTCTCAACAACCTTGACGGCCTCCAGTATCTCCGGAGACAGTCCTCTCCTCTCCAGTTCTTCCCTGGCCTTTTCCTTCGAGTACTCGAGCAGAGCAGCCTTCAACTTTTCCATGGCCACTCTGGAGCCGTCCCTGGTGGCATCGTAAAGAATACGCGCCTTCACTCCCGCCCCTTCTTTATCGATCTCGAGCACACAGTGAACTCTCTCCTTCTCTATCGCCTCAAGGGGGCTCTCCGGGATCTCAATGAACCTGAATCTCCTGCTTTTCTCTAGATAGCCGACGAGATCCTCGTCCCCATCGCCTATGACGGCTATATAAGAGGGCTTTTCCTGGAGTTTCATCTCCTTTTTGGTCGTCAGGCTGACGGGCAGAAGCATAAAGATCGGCAATATGATGGGAACGAGAAAAGTCGAGTAAATTATCCTCTTGTCGCGGATGGAGTTTAAAAGCTCCTTCTTCAGAATTATAAAAGCTTTACGAAGGCTCATAGGGCTCCCTCACGATTTCGATGAAAATATCTTCGAGTTTCTCTTTTCCCGTCTGCTTGTGGAGCTCTTGAAGAGCGCCTATCGCCCTGATGCGTCCGTGGTGAATGATGGCTATGACATCGCAGATCTCTTCGGCTTCGCTCATTATGTGGGTGGAATAAAGTATGCTTTTCCCGCGCTTTTTCTCCTCTTTCATGAGATCCAGGATCGTCCTCTTCGTGAGGACATCGAGGCCCGACGTGGGCTCATCTAAAATCAGAACGGGAGGATCCGCAACGAGGGCGCGAGCCACAGCGACTTTCTGCTTCATGCCCTTTGAGAAGGAACCGGCCTTCTTGTTCCTGACATCTTTCAGTTCGAGCAGCTCGAAAAGCCTCTCGATCCTTTCCTTCAAAGTGGTCCGGTCAAGCCCGTACATCTCTCCGAAGATGGCGACATTCTCGAAGGCGGTAAGCCGATCGTACAGGCCGTTGTCCTCGAGAACAGCTCCGATCATGCTTCGGGCCTTCGCCCCGTCCTTGAGAACATCGACATCGCCGACGAAGATCCTGCCGCTATCGGGTTTCAGTATGGAGAGGATGAGGCGAATTGTTGTGGTCTTTCCGGCACCATTGGGGCCGAGAAGGCCGAATACCTGGCCATCCTCAGTTTTGAAGGTAACACCGTCAACGGCCCTGACTCCGGGAAAGTTTTTGATCAGCGATTCTACCCTTATCACAACCGACAATGATAACGCAATGCAGCTCTCGTTTCAATTTGCGGGAGAGCAGCCGGAATAGCAAAAGGGGGCTTTATTCGCCTTTATTGGGGCTTTTATTGGGGTCTCTATTGGGGTCGGGTCGTGCAGGTTGCACGACCCGACCCCATCAAAACCCAAAACTACCAAATTAACTCCTCTCCGTGTTATTCCGTTGACTGGGGCGCCGCCTTGGATTAATATTAAGCGCAATGAAGAACTTATACGTCAAAAACTTAAAGGACTATATGGGCAAAGAGGTGGAGGGTGAGTTCTACATCTCCAGAAAAGAGGTGCGCAAGAAAAAGGACGGGGGACCATACATAGAGCTTGCTCTCGCCGACGTGACGGGTTCCGCTCCCGCCGTAGTCTTCAATGATGTGGAGTCTCTCGACGGCATTATCAGAGAAGGCGGTGTCTTTCTGATCAGGGGCAACGTCGGCTCCTTCAACGATACTCTACAGGTGAAAGTCCTGTGGGCCCGCGCCGTGACCGAATTCGACCCCCGGGATTACGTAAAATCCACGGAAAAAGACATATGCCTCATGGAAGAAAAGCTCCTCAGCATGGTGGACTCGGTGCTCGACCCTTACCTTAAGAAACTCCTTGACCTTTTCTTCCGCGACGAGAAATTCATGAAGAAATTTAAATTAGCTCCGGCCGCCAAAAAATTACACCATGCTTTCATCGGCGGATTACTCGAGCATACCCTTTCCGTGACAGAGCTTGCTAGAGTGGTCGCTTCCCGATACCGGGAGGTAAATACCGACATCCTTATTTCCGGGGCTCTCCTGCATGATGTGGGCAAGACGGAAGAATACGGATTCTTCCCGATGATAGAACTCACCGACAGGGGGCGCCTCCTCGGCCACCTGGTCATCGGTTACGAGATGGTATCAGCAAAAATCGAGGAGCTCCGCGACTACCTCGGTGGCTTCCCGGAAGACACAAAGATGAAGATACTCCACATGATTCTCTCCCACCACGGCGAGCTGAGCTGGGGATCGCCGGTAGTGCCGCAAACCGTGGAGGCCCAGATACTTCATTTTCTCGACAACCTCGACGCCAAGGTCTGGATGTTCCTGGAGGCGCGAGGCCTTACCAAAGACCCCATGGCCCGCTGGAGTGAATACCACAGGGGCCTTTCCCGCTTCGTCTTCTTCGGGGGCGGCGAGGAGGAATCAGAAGAGCTGTTTCCGTAGGCGATCTCGCCTGAATTCCTCCGATTATGTAGCTGTCAGAAAACCCTTCTATCCTGCATGGGATCTCGTCCGAAAACCCACATTCAAAATGGGAATACATCGACGATTTAAGTGAATCGAGAAATTGGCCTCAGGCCTTGAGAAACTTCACCGAATTACCCGGCACGTCAACCTGAAGGCGTTGCCATGCCCTGAATTCGCCTCAGCTCCTGATTACAATGGAGGAAAATCTCCATCAAGAACATGTTCTCTGGGCTCTTTCTCCGGGCTCTTTTAAACCTCAACCCGCGAGTTCGATGAGAAATTCCTCTACTTCTCTGGCCATTTTATTGAGCGAAAACCTCTCAGCGGTCTCAAGGGCGTTAGCCGCCAGCTTCCTCCTCAGCCTCTCGTTGAAGATCAGCTTTCCGATAGCATCGGCGAGCTTGTGGGGATCGCCGGAAGGTACCAGCAGGCTGTTTAAGCCGTCGACAGCATACTCTTCGACGCCTCCCGAGCGCGTGAGCACGGCCGGCGTGCCGCAGGCCATGGCCTCCAGAGGCGGAAGCCCAAATCCCTCGTAATAAGAGGCATTCACGAAAATATCAGCACATGAGTAAAGTTGTCTCAATCTGTCGTCCCTCACAGGTCCAAATAGCTTTACCGGCCTGTCGATATCGATTCTTATCGGTTTCTTCCCGCTAAAAACAAGCCAGAGCTCAAAATGCCTCCCTTTCCTGCTCAGCAACCTCACGGCCTCAGCGAATACAGCCGAACCTTTCCTTTTTTCGTACCTCCACATGTAAAGAATTACGGGATATTCCGCATCTTTAATGAGCTCCGGCACTTCATCGGGATAAAAGACACCATCCTGAGGGCCTGGGGGAATAACCTTCACGCGACGGGCATGTTTCCCGATGCGACGGGCAAGCCAGTGAGACACAGCAACAACATCCGCTCTGAATTTATAGGTCAGCTCCGATACAATGCGGGTGAGCCCGCCATAAAAGAAAGGCTCGTAGTCCTGGACGAGATAAACCAGGTGTCCTTTTCCTCTTCTCGAAGCAAGAAATGCGGGATAAAAGGTCGGAAAAAAGTTGGGAACTATGAAATCAGAATGATCCATGGAGAAGTAAAGCCTCGAAATATTCAGCAAATGGGAAACATAGCTCAGATTGCCCACAGGCCGCGTGAGATAAACCCCAACCCTCCTGTCAATTTCATAAAGAGGGGCAAACCTATCGGCCGGCGTGATAAGCGTCACGGTATGTCCCCTACTGGCGAGATAATTTGCTATGTGGATTATCACCCTCACTCCCCCGTGATGCCTGATGGAGAGCAAGGGAAAAACAATTCTCATATCTCTCAACCCTCCTGACTCGTTAAATATACGGGGATAGACGACAAATTCAAGTGTCCGCACTCTTATAAATTTAATTTCTCGGCGAGTTTCTTCTCCTTAAATCTGAAAAATAGGTGCTCAAGACAAGGCTCTGCTCGCTGTATCTGGTAGATTACAATTATTTCTGAACCTATTTCATAACCCGAAAAGAGAATGTCGACTAAGTAACCTAGCTCATACTTGCTTTTCACTTTTTTCTAGTAGGCTATGAATCCTGCCCTGAAAGATCCCCTGGAATTCCTCGATATTATGCCTGGTAGAACTTTAAATTTTATCACACGAATATGATTTCAGTCATCTCGAATTGTCGAAGAAGTTCTGCAACACTCTCTTCAACAAAACGGGAGATATCTTAATCTCGTGTTCGTCGCAGGAAAACCGATCTCAAAGCAGTGCCATTACGTACTACAACCTTTTTACAAGAGCCTTAGAGATCAGAAAATTAAAAGATAATTCCGCCAAGCACAACTTTTCTGCTCACCCATGGATCATAACATATCCGGACAGACTGTGGACATATCACAGAAGACAGGTTTCTTCATGGAACAAAGTATTTCTCCGAGGTATATCTTTGAGATTAACCTGAAATAGGCCTATAAATACGTCATGCAAGTGTGCAAAATTTGCACACTTGTAATTCAAGGGGAGACTTATTATAATGCCTTAAAAGAAGCTAAATTGAAAACTTGCTCTCAAAATCAACTTTTTGAAAATTAGGAAGTTAAACATTCACATTAACATGGGAATTGCAATATCAGACATCTGTCTTTCGTCATAAATTAAACTTGACAAATTAACTTAACATGAGAATTTCTTTAAAACTCGAACCGCAATCAGGAATCCTCAAGATCCCTATCCACTACAACCATATCCTCCAGGCATTTATCTACAGGAGTCTCGACAGGGCACTTGCCGACTGGCTTCATGAGGAGGGCTACCGGTTTGAAAAACGCAGGTTTAAGTTATTCACTTTTTCCCGCCTGAGGAGCAAAAGGCGCAGCTTCGACCGCAGTTCCGGGACTCTGTCACTTGAGTCGCCGATTTTTTTGAAAATCGGCTCATATGAAACTCAGATACTCGAGTCCCTGGCGATCCACCTCGTAAAATGGGGCGAAGCCCGCCTGAACCGAACGGTCTGCAGGTTTGCATCTATTGAGGTGGAGATGAGGGTTGTCCCGAAAGGCCCGCTCCTCGTCAGGGCGATATCTCCCATCACCGTGTACAGGACTCTCTATGGCACGGACGGGAAGAGGAAAACTTACTACTTCACTCCCTGGGAGAGGGAATTTCAGGAACTGATATTCGACAATCTCAAGAGAAAAGCGATATCGATTTACGGCGATGAAAACGAGTTGCCTCCATTGGACAATGCTTATATAAAGCCCGTCAAGGTGAGCAACAGAAATCTCGTCGTCGCCAACTTCAAGGGAACCTGGATAAAGGGCTGGACAGGACTCTACGAGCTGAACCTTCCCGAACCCTATTTTACCATAGCTTACGATACGGGTCTCGGCGCCAAAAACAGCCAGGGATTCGGGATGGTGGATGTTGTGAGAGGTGAGACATGATCAACAAAAATACCTGTAGTAACTCATGGCTTAGAATAATTGTTTAGAAAAAGGAGTCTATTATGAGTAAATTGACATTTAAACTAAAGGTTTTAACACCTATGTTCATGGGGGGAGCTGATCCCCACGGTCAGCCCGAACTACGAGCAGCGTCAATTCGAGGAGCAATGAGGTTCTGGTTCAGAGCCATAGCCGGAGCGATTATAGATGATCCAAAGGAAGTTTATAAACTAGAATCTGAAGTCTTTGGGAACACGGAGAGGAAGAGTAATGTAGTGGTAAAAGTTATTAAACAACCAAAGGTCAGAGAATTTAATAGGTGTGTTGATAAGAGAACCATAAATTACATAGGTTATGGACTTTATGGCATGGGCGGAAAACCGAGTAGAAAATGTCTTTGGGGAGACGCTGAGTTTGAGTTAGAATTCCCACCTAGATGCCAGAATTTGATAGGTTACACTTTATGGTTTATACAGAAAATAGGAGGATTAGGTGCTCGTTCCAGAAAAGGCTTTGGAAGCGTGCAAATATCTACTTCAAAAAATGACTTGATTAATAAGACATTAAACCTACCTTTCCAACAGATGTTGCAGAGCTCCTATTTAAAAGAACATGTGAAAAAAGCCTTGGACAAGTTGGTGAAAGATGACCTCGATTTCGTGTCTGAAAGTGCGTTTCCTTCTCTTTCTCCTCACTTATTTATTTATAAGTTGATTATGACAAATGAACGAGACTACCGCAAACTTTTGGGTAAAATAAATAAAATTTATCGGGATCTGCGCCGTAATTTACCCCCCAAAAAACGTTTATATCTGGGATTTTCTCATGGAGACAACAGAAGAAGTTCTCCGCTATATTTACGTCCTATCAAATTCTCAGAAGACGATGCATTCAAAATTTTGTTGTTTTTATTTAAAAATGAGATACCGGATCCAGATTTTGAAGAACTATTTAATGAAATAACAGATCGTTTTGAAAATGACGGGAGGTTTGGATATGCCTGACAGCATCTTCTGGCTCCGTAAAATAGCAGCTTTTTTACATGATCCTCCATTTAAAGTATGGTATTTTGGGAAAATTCAAGGAGGACAAAAATGGAAACGAGATAAGGATGTAATTGAAATTTACGAAAGTTATGTTGCTTCAGAATATCCGTTCAAAGACCCTAACAGTCCCCATAAGATTAAATTCAGGAAATTTCATCATGTAGCGGCCTCTGCAGGGAAAAACAATTATTTTGGAATAAACGGCCAAAATGTCATTTTTGACAAAGGAGGATACAGCTTTATCCATCCACTTTCAGGAGAAATACTAAGTCTCGATGAATTCTGGAGGGCTGCTCCTGAACCTTCATTTGACCCAAAAGCCGAGTTACAGGCTTTTCTGAAAAACCTTACGGGAGATGAGAAACATAAATTCTTAACTTTATGGAGATTATTACCTTCCCGACTCAGTGTGTGGATAAATTTGCTTCCAATTGATACTGTTTTACCAGACAATACTACAAGAGACCTTGACGTCATTCAGAGTGCTCTGATTACAACATGGGATGATTCAATTCCACTTGATAGGCCTGATTCTCTTAAGCCTTCCTTTCTTATCCTCGAATTTGGACCAGTTCAAAGTTTTATTGCCAATGCACGTAAGACAAGAGACCTTTGGTTCTCATCGTGGTTGATTTCCTATCTTGCATGGAAAGCAATGAAACCAATAGCCGAGGAACTTGGGCCTGATAATATAGTCTATCCTGACCTCTACAAACAACCCCTCGTCGATGACTGGATGGAGAAAGAAGGGGTTTTCTCCGACGAACAGTGGGATAAAGAACAGTTGAGACTGCCTACCCTGCCCAATACTTTTCTGGCTATTATCCCAGAAGGCAGAGAGGAAGAATATGCAGATGATGCCGAGCAAGCTCTAAATGATGCATGGGGTAAGATCGTCAACGGTGTCTATGATCTGTTGACGGGGGCGGAAGTATTTGAGGAGGGCTCGGGGATCGAACAGGAGTTCAGGAGGCAAACAGAAGACATTCCTTTCGATATCTACTGGCTCGCACTCAAATGGGGAGTCAATCCTGACAAAGCTATTGAAGATTACAAAAAGCTTCTAAGTCCAGATCGATGCTGGGAATTTGAAAGGCTTTGGAAGCAAATACAGGATAAAGTCAAAAACACCAACATCGGAGACGCTTACGCCCTGCTGGTTGAAATGACTCGAATAGGGCTAAAGGCCTTGAAATACCGTGGAAAACCTAAAATTGCATATGAGCCAGGCCATAAATGTTCTCTTTGTGGTGAAAGGACAGCACTAACCGACGGCAATCCCAATGACATCAAGCAAATGAAAAAGTTTTGGAAGCAAATGTCTGAAATCTTTCCGGGCCACATTAAGGAGAACGAACACCTCTGTGCCGTTTGCCTCGTCAAAAGACTTGCTCCAAAGGCTATCTATAGTGATCCTAACAAGTATTTTGAAACGGAGGATCTGGGGTTCGATTATCACTTTCCCTCTACCGGTTCTGTCAGTATCGCACCATTTATTTACAAGGCAATTAACGCTGAGAAAAACGATTTACCTGAAGTACAGTGGAAAGTTATTTCAGATAAGATTAACGAAATCAGAAGAAAACACAAAGGCCCGGAATTTCTTGAAAAATATCTATTGCATGGTCGTAGCGTTCCCAAAATTAGGCGTTCTTTTAGAGGAGGACTTGAATTCTTGAATGAATTTGAACCAGAATGGCTGTATCCAGAGACTCCTGAGAGGGAAGTTATCGAACCGGAAAGACAACAAAACAAGCAGGAATTCACATCTTTTGCAGAAGAACTGAGGGATGCCATCAAATCGGCTTTAGGTAAGTTCGCTGAAAAGGTCCATATGCCCAAATATTACGCTGCGGTCTATTTGGACGGCGACCATCTCGGCAAATGGCTCAGCGGCGAGTTTGCTCCCAGAATTGAGGATGTCTTTCATCCGGATTTCGTAAATGCCGTCGCCAGCAACCCTGACTTCCAGAAAATCAAAGACAAAAAGCGTCCCGTTACTCCGGCCATTCATCGTGCTATCTCCAGTGCCCTCAGGGACTTTGCCCTTAAGATCGTGCCTTATGTGGTAGAAGATAACTTAGGTGTCGTTATCTACTCAGGCGGAGACGACGCGCTTTTTCTCATGCCTCTCGAAAACCTATTCAAAACGCTTGTCGCCCTGCGCAAGCTCTATTCAAGTGAACGATTTGCTGCTGAATTCAGCGGCTGCAAGTTTGAGAGCAATAAGGGGTTCATTAAAATCTACGAAAATAACAAATTCAAAGAAATCGTCCGGGTCATGGGTACCAAGGCAACTCTTTCGGCAGGCGTTGCAATTGCTCACTATCTAGACCCATTAGATATAACCCTTTCAAAAGCGAAAGCTGCTTTGGAGGATGCCAAAAACGATGGTCGGAACAAGGCAGGTTTCAGGGTAATCCTCCGCTCGGGAAGTGAAAGGAAAGCAGTAGTTCCCTGGAGTTTCGTTGAAGTCATGGAGAGATTTCGAAATGAAGTCGCAAAAGGTTTTTCTTCCCGATTCCTTAGAACCCTTTATCGGAACGTCGATGTCTACCAGGAAATTCCGGACGCCTTTGATACAGAATTTCTCAAGTTTGGCGCTCGCGGTCAGAGCGAAAACGCCAAATCCTTTCTCTGCGATCTCATTGACACTAGAAAAGACAATGAGCTACCCTTCAAAGAATTCCTTGATGCATTAATCATTGCCGATTTCGTTGTTAGAGAGGAGGGAAAGAAATGATAAGATTTTATCGTGTAACCCCCGTTTCGGTGGTGTTTTTCAGGGATCCGAGACCGTTCACAGCCGGCGAACAGGCGCTCGCAAGACTCCAGTTTCCACCCCGATTGACACCGTTTCTTGGTGCTTTGAGGACTAAATACCTTGAGAAGAAGGCAGAAGGTAAACCTATTCCACAACTCTTCCCCGACATTGAGGGTGAGATAAAAGGGATCTCTGCAATCTGGTTTTCCATGTTTAAAGACAACGCGCCGATTTTGCCATTGCCCTGCGACATTTTTGTGGAATGGAAATCGCTTTTCGGCGAACGATTTGTCTATGAAAAGCCAACGGACGACGATAAACCTTTGAGCGTGCCTGTTTTAAAACAGCAGAGCAAGGTTAAAAGCTCATTTTCTGGCGACTTAGAGAACGGAAAGGGCAAACTTTCCCCTCCCCAATACATAACTCTTAAAGGATTTCTACAGTACAAATCCGGCAGCCTCCCAGAGAGCTCCGATTTGCTACCTACAAATTCACTCTGGGAATTTGAAAATCGCGTGGGTATTGGGCTTAAACCCGGAGCAAAAACAGTAGAAAGGTCAAAGTTTTACCGCATGACAGTTACCAGGCCACTCCCTGGCGTAGGTTTCCTTGTTGGTGCTGAATTTCCTGATAATGCTGACATTCCCGAGATTTTTGACGGCACCTTCACAACCCGTCTCGGAGGCGAGGGTCATATCGCTGTGTGGGAAAAGATCGATTGGATAAAAGGGACTCAAAGCTCAGGCAAATTTAGAAAAATCGTTTCTCTCTCACACATTCCAATAAAAAGGGGTGGAAAACCTCGTCTTGATGTAACGAACTGGTGCATTAACAAGCTGGACATTATTAGCGGCTGGGATTACAAGGAGCGACGACCCAAACCTCTTGTGAAGGCTCTATGCCCTGGCGCAGTCCTCTCGATTAAATGGCTTAACGGTTCAATACCATCAAAAGTTTATAAAATATCATTCGGGAATCACGACAGTATTCTGATTATCAAAGATTTATTCGTTTCAATGGAAAAGGATTCAATGAAAAAGGATAGGCCGCATTTGGCTGAATTTGAGCCAGAACTGGGTGAGCCAAACACTCTGTTTGTTATAAAAAATTGAGGAGGTATAAGATGGCGAAAGGTTTATTAATAATAAAAACTTTGACCCCTACGCATCCTGGAGCTGGCACATCGCTTGGTGCCATTGATTTAATGCTTCAGCGAGAAGTCACAACAGATTTTCCGTTCATCCAAGGTTCGAGTCTAAAAGGGGCCATCAGAAATTACCTTGAGAATCAACCTGTCAGAGCTGAAGAATCACTCGTGAGAGAGCTCCTTGAAGAAGTTAAAATCCGCTTAAAGAAGGAAAGATCTGAAAATGAGCCAGACAAGTTACTGAGTGAGATACAATATTACCAAGAAAACTCATCAATATTCCCAACATTCAAAGCCAGGGAATATATACAAATGCTAATCAACACAGCTAGAGATGAAAGGGAGCAAAGTGAGATTAAGAGTAAATTTTCACCACTTTACAAAGCTCTCGACCAAGTGTTCGGTCCCTACACCCCGAAAGGTGAAATTGAAAAAGGCTCACTAATAATTTCTGACGCAAGTTTACTTTTTTACCCTGTGCGTTCGCTTAAAGGACTTTATGCACTCGTTACATGTCCTGAGATCTTAAGGAGGCTAACGATGCCACACATTGGATTGGAAATTTCTGATTCAATTTTAAACATAGAAGATAAAGGTAATGTAATGGCGCTTGAAACAACAAAATCGAAATATGCGATAAATGGTCGTGTTTACTTTGAAGACCTCAATTTTTCAGTTAAAACTATAAATAGCAATGAACTGAGCTGGATAGGCCAAGAACTTGGACTGAACGATGACATAAAATCTCGCCTCTTCATAGTCCACAACGATGTGTTTCAGTACTTTGTAGTATTCGCTACACAAGTGATATCAAGAAACAGAATCAGTTATAAAACTGGTATAGTAGAAACAGGCGCTCTCTGGAGTGAGGAACATCTCCCACCTGAAACATATCTTTTCTCGTATCTTGAAGATGACGGAGAACCTGTCGATGGTTCACAACCTGCATTTAAGTGGCTCGAAAGCAAGTTCGCCTCATCAAATGTCATCCACCTCGGCGGCGATGAGACAGTCGGAAAAGGGTTCGTGGAGTTGGGTTTTAAAGAATTACAGGAGGGCTGAAAATGGCTGAAATCAAATCGCTCGAGCAAGAAAGGGCAAGGCTGGCGTGGGAATTTATCCATAAGAATGATGTTAAAAAGAACTCAAAGGATTATCGGGCTGCTATTAGAAAGTTACCTGCGATGATATTGACTTCTGGTCTTGCACAGACGGTAGCTTTTTATCTTTCCAAAGGAGAAGGTAAACCGTATTATGAGATAGTAAGGAATATGGCTGGATCGCTTGGAAAATTGACAGGTGTCGAAGACATTGGAACTCCAGAAAAATTCACTAAGAAAATTAAAGATGCTAACCACGAAACCTACATTCTCCTGTCAAATGAAGCCCTTAAATATGCCACATGGCTTAAAAGGTTCGCAGAAGCGGAACTGGAGGAATAAAAAGATGGATTACAGACATGGTAAGACATACAGGGGTAACAGGAAATTCGGCAGGAGAGACGGAATCTTCGAAGAAGATGCTTTTATTCCACTGCCAGGTTTTAACGGCATAGTGAAAAGAAAAGTTAAACAGAGAAAAGGGAAAAAAGAGCTGAACCGTTATCGCTTTCACAATGATGTGGAAAGGCCCAGCTTCAGCTTAATTTATGGCCTTCTTCCTGATGTTTTTGATATTGAGACAGGCCAAGGATTGGAAAGTAATAAGTTCAGATGGTTTGAATTAATATTAGGTCGTTCTCCTTCAAAGGAGGATGTGCCCCGGATAACTCTGCCATATTTTTATTCATTTACAACATTAAAAGCCACCACCTCCCAGCCCCTCATTGTTGGTCTTGGGGAGCCATCGCCTTACGAGACTGGGATAACGTTTGATTTCCTCATAGGCTTCCCTATCATCCCCGGAAGCGCCGTCAAAGGAGTTACAAGACGGGCGGCAATTATGATTCTGGGTGCTGAGCATTGGGACGAATTATCGTCAAGTTTTGAAAAAAAGTTTAAATACCAACCTCAAATATTGGAAACCGAGATCAAGGACAATAATGGAAATAAGTTAAACTATCTCGATTTGCTTCCTTATGGTGGAGAGTTCGCTTTTATAGCAGATAGAATTGAAAAAGTCGTAGTTCCTGCAAATTTCCACAAAATCTTTGGCACACAGGACAAGAAGGGTGAAGTTATCTTCATGGGCGCATACCCTATTGATTGGTCGACTGCTCCAGACGGCAAACTTTTTAGAATTGACATCATGAATCCACATTACGGACCTTATTATGAGACCAAAGGGAAAGAACCGCCGGCCGATTGGTATAACCCTGTTCCCATCCCATATCTCACCGTCAACACAGGCGTTAGATACCGCTTTGTTATAGCAAGCAAAGATAAAAATTTGCTCTCAAAAGCTGTGGAATGGCTCGCATTTGCACTCACAAATATCGGTGTAGGAGCTAAGGGCAGTCAGGGTTATGGTGTTTTTGAGTTAGAAACCTATAATAAAAAGGAGCACCTCAATGGAGAAGATTAAATTCTCCCTTTCGAATCCTACGGGTAATTTTTGGATAGACAATGGGACTGTAGTGTTGCACGAATTCTTTGGAAAAAGAGAAGTAGATGTGAAAGAAGTTGTTGAAAAGATAATAGATAAACTGGTAGTAGAAACAGGTAACATTGGTCAATACTACGATGTATCGACGAGAGAAATTAAGGAATATAAGAAGAAAAACTGGAAGTACCCCACAAATTTATTTATCAAGGCAACTCCACGAGCTGATAAAATAAAAATAAAAGGTAAGGATTATTTTACCTCCCCTCCTCAATATTCTTTAAAACTCTCATTCAGTAAGAGAAAGGAAACTTGTGATATTTGTGGAGATGTAAATCATGCTATTAACGCTAAAATGTGGATGTTCCCCTTTTCAGTTGAACCGAGCAAATTTTCCAATTTTTACTCTGGACTTAAGCTTGGAACAAAGCTTTGCCCCCGGTGTGCACTTGCAGGATTAGCGGGCTATTTGGGCTGGCTTTGGAAAGTCCAGGGGAGGGATAAATTACACATATTCATTTTTCATTCAGATCTTGAAACAATGCACAGGTTACGCCAGGATGTGCTTAAACCTCTTGAAATTGCGAAAGACACCAAAGGTGGAAATATTCCAGCTGAGTTCTGGGGTAGTTACATCCACGAGACTACTTTGGGAATTCTCCTAAGAATGTTCCGGGAGCTAAGAGCTCGTAAATCAACAATTCCGGAAGAAGGAAAAAAACTCTTGGAAGAACTACTCGGAGAAAAGATAGAGGTTACACCATTTACCTTATATGCATTCTCGGGAGTTCCTGCAAAAGCTTTTAATATAGATGCAATGTTAGAATTCTCAGACTTCAGAACACTTTATATACTATACAACCGTTGGATAAATATGCTCGACGGCGAAGATTATCCTCATCGAAAGATTATAGACATCTTAAAACAATTCCAACACGCTGAGAATAAAAACTGGAACACAGTTTGGAGAGACAAAATCTCCTGGGCCATTCTCGAGCTGAGAGACCCATCAATTTTTATAGAAGATTTTTTATTTGAAGCAAAATTGAGAGAAGAAACACCGACGCCTTTGAATAAAGGAACATTAGAACTCTTTGAACTCTATTGGAAGGAGGTAATCAACATGGATGAGCAATTGCTAAATGTATTAAAAGGATTCGGCCACTCTTTGGGTCGTGCGGCTCAAGAGAAAAAAGAGATGGGACTTTTGTATGCGCTAAGGAACTCCAAAAATCCCGATGATTTCTTTAAAGTTCTAAACGATATTCAATACCGCCTCGAACTCACTGTACCTGAAGACTTATTAGAAATCAAAAGGGGAGAAAAAATAAAGGGTAGCTCTTGGCTGAGAGTCAAAACTTTACTTTCAATTTATGCTATGAATGCATATCTTTGGAATCAAACGGCACAAAAAGGGGAGGATTAAAATGACGATAAAAGCAATTGCCATAGGGTACGTAGCCAATGTTTCCGCTGGAAATGTAAACGCATCTCATACTGAGGGGAACGTAATGGTAACAAAAAAGATCACGTTACCTGATGGAAGCACAGTACCATATATATCTGGCCAGGCCATAAGACGCATGTTCCGCGATAGATTAGAAGACCTGGGATGGCAACTTTCGGAGCCATTCGCAGCTGTTGATGGACAGGAAGTAGTTCCTCCAGTCCAGCCGTGGAAGTACATAGATGAGGACTTGTTTGGATATATGGATACGCGAGGGAATAGAAGAAGAACATCTCCTGTAAGAGTTTCTTCAGTGATCGGACTATTCAGATACCAGGGTGATCGAGACTTGGGTACTCGCTCTTTTGAGAAATTTGGCAAAACAATGGAAGCAGGAGGAAACATGTTCGAAACTGAAATTTATGCTAATCTCTTCAAGGGCAATATATTAATCGAGCTTGATAGAGTGGGCTTTTACTTAGACAGGGAAGTAGCGGAAAAGGGTACACCTCCAGAAGCTCCGAACTGTAATCTCATTGATCTTCCTCCTGAAAAATGGGGCGATAAAAGGTGGGCGCTTGTTTTATATAAAGATGAAAAAACTAAAAGATTGGAAAGTTTCTATGATTCACTGATCTATCTATGGGGCGGCGGCAGAACTGCGAGAATGCTTGTTGATCTCTCTCCCAAGTTCGTTGCTATTATGGGCTTAAATGTTAAACATCCCGTTTTCTTGGAAGCACTACAAGCCAGGTTCGAAGGGGACAATGGTTATGTGCTCGACATAGAAGTTCTCACTGAATCGATTAAAAAATTTGAGGACACAAAAGAGGACGCGATTTTTGGCTTAGATCCTGGATTCTTCGCAAATGAAGACGAATTAAAAGCAGTACTTTCTGATTATGGAGACATTCTAACAACTAAAGAAGCAATAAACAAAGCAAAAACAATGCTCTCATAAATGAACATGGAAACACTGGTCTTAAGAGTTCGCGCACCACAGGTTTCCTTTAGAAGACCATTAGATATAAATTTTCAAAGAACTCTTCCTCTACCTCCACCAACAACATTAATAGGGCTTGCGGGAGCAGCTTTAGGACTTTCAGACTATCAAATATGGAATGATGAAAACTGGAGACCCCTGCGAGAACTGAAAGTTGCTTCACTCCTTCTGAAACAACCAGGAAGAGGCAAAGACATGATGACAGTCCTAAAGATAAAAAATAACAGGATCGAACAACGTTCACCTTATTTCAGAGAACTTCTCTTCGACGTAGAGTATTTAGTTATCTATAGCGGTGATGCTGATCTCCTAAAACGACTAAAAAATGCATTCAATGACCCATTCTATCCGCTCTCGCTTGGAAGAGAAGATGAATTAGTAGAAATCGTGGAGATGAAAGAAATCCAAGTTTCTCATGGTGGACCCACATTTTATGGAACGGCTATACCCGGCGATATTCGGGAATACAGGATTGAAATAATTGACTTCGATAATAAAAAGAAGGTTAAATTAGAGCCGGCTGTTATTGAAAACGTCCCGACTCGATTCAGTGTTCAAAAAGGACGTAGAGTTCCTATAAAAAAGGCGACTTTAACATTTCTTCCATATCTGCTTAAAGTAAAAATTGCAGACTTTGAGCAGGAAGTTTTCACAATAAGTGGTAGAAATTTCACATGGATGAACTATTAGCTAAGCCTGATAAAACATTGGTTGAGCATTCTCTGGAGGTTTTCGCACTGGGAAAACAACTCGCGGAACGGTTGAATCTCTCCAATGATATAAAAAAAAGAGCCTTACTTGCCTGTCTATTTCATGATTTGGGAAAAGCGACTCATAGTTTTCAGGAACATATAAGAGGCTTAAGCAATAGAGCTTATCCCCACGCTCTAGCCTCACTACCTTACATACTTGTAGCTGAACTTGAACTTATGGGTTCTCCGCTCATTGCAAGCGCGGCGGTTCTTTCACATCACTCTCCTCTCTCTCCTTGGCTATTTATAGGGTGGAATTCTCCTAAACTATTACCTGAGCTCAAACAAGTCTTAAAATCGATTTTAGAAAAGGCTCCTGAATTTGCTTTAGAGCCAAACGGAATTATCGAAAACGCGGCAAAGCTCGGCAATCCTTCCGAATTGCTGCATGGAGTTTCGTTTATGTCAAAATTCAAAAATCTTCCACGGGAAAAATTTGCTTCCGTGATGACAATTCTCCACCTTGCTGACTGGATGGCATCAAGTGGCAAAACTAATTTGAGCTCACTGTTCCTCGTAAACGGCACAACTCGGATCGAAAAATTCATAAAAACCAGAAACTTTAAGTTAAGAGATTTCCAACGGCGGCTGTTCCGCGCTTCAGACGAAAAAGAAATAAGACTGAGAGCCCCAACAGGCAGTGGAAAAACAGAAGCATTACTTCTGTGGGCGAGTGATGCCAGGAGAATTCTGTATCTACTTCCCACTCAAGCTACTTGTAATGCGATGTGGAAACGTTTAATAAAAATCTATGGTTTTGAGAGTGTGGGCATTTCTCATGGTCGCGCAAAATACGTTCTATACAAGCAGTGGCAAAAGGATACACATACAGACGAGGAACCTCCACTCGACTACAGACTTTTTGCTACTGTTTTCGCGAAACCAGTGGTAGTGGCAACTCTCGACCAATTTTTAATGGCCTTTATGAACGGTAAACACTGGGAGGAAAAGCAAACACTTGTAAACGAAGCTGCAGTGATAATCGACGAAGTTCATGCTTACGAACCATACACCCTTGGTTTATTGAAAGAAGCATTAAGACTTGAGAACTACAAAAAGCTCGCATTAGCATCAGCCACCTTCCCGGATCTGCTATTAGATATGTTTGGGAAAAATAGATTAATCCTGGCAGACGATTTTTTCTGGGAGCAGAAACGCTACAAAATCAATACATTGGAAGATACTCCTATAGAAGAAGTTATGCCGGACGCCATTGCACTGGCGAGAAAAGGCAAAAGGGTTCTGGTTATAGTCAACACCGTTGACAAAGCTCAGGAACTGTTTAAAACCCTTAGTGCTCATTGGAGAAAGACCCTGCTTCTTCATTCAAGGTTTGTCTATCGTGACAGAACAGCAATCGAAGATAAAATTAAGTCCGCAGAACCTGGAACAATCTTGGTGTCAACACAAATTATAGAGGTAAGCCTAGACATTTCGTATGACATACTTTTTACAGAACTTGCCCCACTAGATGCCTTGATTCAAAGAATGGGACGTGTAAATAGACAAGGAGAGAAATCTCCTGTAAATGTGACTATCTGCAATTGGGTGGATAAAAATACCTATAAAATGTATGGAGAAGAACTTTTGCAACTGACCAGTTCCATCCTAAAAGACTCCCCCCACATCCCAAAAGAAAGGGATTTTATAAAAATGACAAACGAGCTATATCACAATTTTGCTAAAACCGATTACTTTAAGGGAAATTTTGAGGAAGGACAAAAAAACTTCAAGGAATTAAGAGACACTCTGGGTACTTTCACGGTGGACTTGGGTGACGAAGAGTTCAGAAAGAGATTTATAACAAGAAAAGGAATTTATTCGATTGATGTTATTCCCTCCCTATTTGTTGAGGAAGCTCTAACATTGGTAGAGAACAACAAAAGGTGGAAACTTATAGAACTCGTGGTACCCGTACATGGATATTGGGCAAAAATGTATCCCGAACATATAATTCCGCATACAGCTATCGGCTACCCTATATTAAATATGGATTATGATGAAAATCTGGGCGTAATCAGGCCTGACCACGAGAAAATTGAAATTCTCTGAGAGACCCAGGTAAAAAATGATCGAAAAACGAATCAACGCTACAGTTTTTTACTCTTACCAGATCTGCCCTAGAGAAGCCTGGCTATATTTCCACCATATAAGCTCAGATAGAGAAAACTCATACCTTGCTTTAGGCAGATTAACACATGAAACAAGTTATCAAAGACACCGCAAAGAGATCTTCGTTGATCAGCTCCTGAAAATAGACCTGTTCCAGGACAATCTGGTGGCTGAGGTGAAAAAATCATCCAGACATGAGGAAGCGGCTGAATTACAGCTATGCTATTACCTCTATTACTTAAAACACGAAAAAGGGCTCGAATTCGAGGGAGTTCTGCTTTTCCCCAAAGAAAGGAAAAGAAAAAGGGTAGTCCTAACTCCAGAGAAGGAAAGCACCATAGAAGAGCTTCTGCGAAAAATGCAAGCCGTTCTTCTCGCTGACAAACCCCCGCCACCGAAAAAAACAAAATTTTGTAGATCCTGCGCTTTTCGGGATTTTTGTTGGGCAGAGGAACAGGAAGGTGAGATGCAATGAAAAAAGCCATTTACATATTTTCCAGTGGGGAACTAAGGAGAAAACAGAACACTCTTTACTTCCAGAAGGAAGACGGAAGCAAAAAATATATTCCCATAGAGGCTACGTCAGAGATTTTAGTCTTCGGAGAGATCAGCCTTAATAAAAAACTGCTCGAATACCTTACTCAGAAGGAAATAATCATGCACTTTTTCAACCATCACGGTTATTATGTAGGAACCTACTATCCGAGGGAACATTACAACTCTGGCCTGGTAATTTTGAAACAGGCCGAAAAATATCTCAGCGTGGAACATAGATTAGATCTCGCCCGGCGATTCGTTAACGGAGCAACGAGGAATATCCTCAAAGTGCTCGCATATTACCAGAACAGGGGAATCGCATTAGATGAAATCACCGAAAATATTGAATCCCTGCGCGCCTCAATATCGGAATGTGGCGATACAAATGAGCTGATGGCAATAGAAGGCAATATCAGGGAAGTTTATTACAACGCCTTTGACAGAATTTTGAGAAACCCTGATTTTGAATTCGGAGGCAGAACAAGAAGGCCCCCGAGGAACAGATTAAATGCTCTAATCAGTTTCGGGAATAGCCTGTTATACGTTGCAGTTCTTTCCCAAATTTACCGCACCCATCTCGATCCGAGAATCGGATACCTTCATGCCACAAATTTCAGGAGTTTCACGCTGAACCTTGATGTAGCAGAAATCTTTAAGCCCATACTGGTGGATAGAACAATTTTCTCCCTGTTAAATAAGGGAATGATCAAAAAATCGCATTTCCGTGAAGAACTCGGCGGCATATACCTCAAAGACAATGGGCGCAGGATCTTTATTGAGGAATGGGAAAAACGGCTCATGTCCACTATTAAACACAGGACCCTCGGAAGAAATGTTTCTTATAGAAGACTCTTAAGGCTGGAACTCTACAAAATAGAAAAACACATCATCGAGGACGGTATTTATCACCCCTTCATAGCCAGGTGGTAAGATAGCATGTTCGTTATAATGGTTTACGACGTTAAAGTAGAACGCGTCAACAAAGTCTTAAAGACTTCAAGGAAATACCTCAACTGGATCCAAAATTCGGTGTTAGAAGGTGAGCTAACCAGAGCTCAGCTGGAAAGGCTTAAAGCAGAACTAAACAAGATCATTAATGAAGAGGAAGACTCGATCATTTTTTACAAATTAAGGACCACTTCCTACATGTCCCGTGAAATAATCGGCGTGGTAAAGGGCGGGGAGGAACAGGTACTTTGACGTCGTCAACCTCTAATATTGAGAAAATACCTGAAGTTCGACGACATCTCACCATCCCATCTAAGACTTTGACAAACGGGGATTTCAGCAGAATAATATAACCATCTGAGAGATGTTCCTTGAAAAGGGAGAACTTCAAAAACCGCCTGTCTACACATATATATGTATTCGGAGCCTACCTATAAGGAATGGAAACAAATTTTATTGTATATCGCCTGAGCGGTAGATTCCAGATTCGGAGCCTACCTATAAGGAATGGAAACAAGAACTCTGTCAAAAGAGAATGAGGAGTCATATCTATTCGGAGCCTACCTATAAGGAATGGAAACCGGAATGGATTGGCCGGGTCCACGAAGATAGTCGTATTCGGAGCCTACCTATAAGGAATGGAAACTTTCATCGCTGACCTCCTTGATTATCTTATCAATCATTCGGAGCCTACCTATAAGGAATGGAAACTATATATCCCAAGGCACAAGTTACAGGCAAATCAACATTCGGAGCCTACCTATAAGGAATGGAAACCTTACAGCTCACATTACAGCAGGGAGTGTGGGGGATGGATTCGGAGCCTACCTATAAGGAATGGAAACGCTTACATATACATGTGTAAAGCCTATCGCCTTTAAAATTCGGAGCCTACCTATAAGGAATGGAAACTATGGTTCGGGATTGTCTGAAGATGGGACAATTGTGATTCGGAGCCTACCTATAAGGAATGGAAACCTCAATTGTCGGAACATTGAAGCTCTGTATGAGATGGATTCGGAGCCTACCTATAAGGAATGGAAACTACAGTACAACAGAACTCATTGGTGAAAAATATATTCCCATTCGGAGCCTACCTATAAGGAATGGAAACGAAGGTTGGAGTGTCGAAGGGGGCTCCCCGACCTTTAGTATTCGGAGCCTACCTATAAGGAATGGAAACATTGATATAACATTTGAGCTTTATGACCCTGACGGCTCAATTCGGAGCCTACCTATAAGGAATGGAAACTATGTTGTGGCCGTCTCCCGAAAAGGAGAAAAAAGATTCGGAGCCTACCTATAAGGAATGGAAACACGAAATTGACGCCTGAGCTTCAGGCTCAACTCTGATTCGGAGCCTACCTATAAGGAATGGAAACGCGGGATTCTATTCTGGCTTGTTCTCTGGTTTATCCCATTCGGAGCCTACCTATAAGGAATGGAAACATAGGCGCGAACCTGAGCTGCCGAGAACCTTCTCATGCCGCATTCGGAGCCTACCTATAAGGAATGGAAACCTGACTGATAAAGTGTTTATCGATCTTGTTCCTTCTGATTCGGAGCCTACCTATAAGGAATGGAAACGCCTTTGCAGCAGCATCAGCGAGAGCTTCTCCTTTTAATTCGGAGCCTACCTATAAGGAATGGAAACTAGCAGAACACAAAAGTATCACCCTGGTCCTCACCATTCGGAGCCTACCTATAAGGAATGGAAACCTTCTCTAAAATCCAACTCTCCAGAGATGACCTCATTCGGAGCCTACCTATAAGGAATGGAAACCTGGATGTATATACCAATGGGCGAATATCTGCCCGAATTCGGAGCCTACCTATAAGGAATGGAAACCCCCATCCTCCTCTGTAGCTTGGTTTAATGAAAGAATTCGGAGCCTACCTATAAGGAATGGAAACTCATTTTTACTCCTCCTTTAAGATTTTTCTCA
>JAGGUL010000055.1 GCA_021158525.1 Candidatus Hydrothermota bacterium
TCCTTTCTCTCCCACTTCGGCGTTAAGCTCGACGAGAAAAAGAGAGGGAATCTTTTCGAGCTCAGCACTTTTATCTTTGAAAACAGCCCCTATGGCTTCATGCACCGGGACTTTCAGTCCCAGAACATATACTTAAAGGACGGTGCCTTCAAGTTCATTGATTTTCAGAACGCCTATGAGGGGCCGATCTTCTACGATGTTGCTTCTCTCATACAGGACCCCTATGTGGAGCTTCCCAGGAGTCTGCGAGAGGAGCTCGTCGACCATTACCTTTCCCTGGTCAGAGCCAAAGGAGGCCGGGAGCTTTTCTGGAAGGCCTCGGTCCAGAGGCTCATGCAGGCTCTGGCGGCCTATGTGTTTCTCTCGGAGAAAAAGGGAAAAAGGGAATTCAGGAGGTTCATCGAGCCGGGGATGAGACTCCTGCGGGAGGCCTCCCTGGAAGTCGGACTCGATTGGCTCGCCGACCTTCTGAATGAGCTCCTCCGGAAAGTCGGCTCTTAGGCCTTCTGGCTATAAAAAGAACCCCGAAGCTGTCGGAGATCACCTCATAGTCGGGATCGTTGAGGATCTCCTCGAGGACTTTCCTGCCCTCCCTGTAACTCAGGGGCTGGTAGCTTTTCCACGTTGTGTCGACGACTATAAAGTCGGCGTCATAAAAGAGGGGGAAGAGGACTGTCCCGTCCCTCGTCGCCGCGTGGGCCGCCACGTGGTTACCCGCCGAGAGTCGGCTTCCCGGAGGTATTTTTTTCAATAGAGCGTCGATGTACCTGCTTTTTCGAAGGCTGACCTTCGAGGGCGGGATGTAATAGTAGAAGGGATAGGCGAGGAGCGACAGCGCTATGCCCAGCTGAAGCAGCCTGCAGTTCTTCTCGCTCAGATTCCTGACAATGAGATAGAAAATCCCAGGCAGTAAAGCCGCCGAATACTGGGATATCAGAAGGTAGTTGGGCCTGTAAGAGCTCGATATGTGTTCCAGGAAGGGCAATATGATCAACGTGAGGTCCCTTATTTTCAGGAGGGGAAGGAAGCCGAAGGCCCCGAAGAACCTGATGGGCACCCAGAACTTCTCGATGGCGAAAGTTTTTCCGCCGTAATGGGTTTCGAATCTCGTGCCGAGATTTCCGAAACGCTCGATCATCCAGAGGGAAAGGGCGAAGTAGAGGATCGAAAAAAGCGCAAGATGGACTGCGAGCTTTTTCTTCCCGAGGGTAAAAAAGAGAAAGAGAGAGACCGACAGCCCCATGATGGCCATGTCCTCCTTCAGGGAATATGTGCTTATGAGAAGCAGCGACGCCGGGATGTCCCTGTTTTTCTCGAAAAAGTAGAGCGACAGGAGGACAAGGGGGATCCCGAGGGCTTCGGGGTGAAAGTCAAAGGCGCTCACCCTGTGAACGTAATAATTGACCATATAGAGAAGGAGGACCGGAAGGGAATACCGCCCGGCGCCCCTCGACTCCAGAACCCTGTGCAGAATCGGGATGACGGCGGCTATAGCGAGGCTCTGCAATATTAGGAGAATCCTCGGATCTTCCCGGAGGAGAAAGAGGAGGGAGAGGGGATAGGCCGCCGGCCAGAAGTGGCCGGAGAAGCCGTGGCGCCCCGTGAGGGAGTCCCAGACCTTTCCGTGGCGAATCAGGTTATGTAATATGTTGGCCCTGATCCCGAGGTCGAAGGCGCTGCTCACATAGAACCTGTATTGCAGGACCTTGAGGGTCGCTATGGTCAGGAAGAAGATGGTGCCGATGGTGAAAGCTCCCCTCGTTGTGATCGGGACATGCAGGTTCCTTATCCTCAGGAAAAGGCCTATGAGGATCAATGAAAGAGCTATGAAAAGCGGCCTATCGAGCTCGTGGAAGCTGAACCGGATGAAGAGGACCCTTCCGCAGAAGCCCGAGGGAAAGGTCAATTTTAGCCAGATGAGGGCGATCCCATAGAGGAAGCCGGCGATCAGGAGGAATGCCGCCAGGATGTCGATGTGGGAGCGCCCCGATTTCATCACATTATTTTAACGGCCACAGCAGGGCGAGACAAATCGTCCGGTTCAAATTGCCCCGGCCTGGCTTTAAAATTTCTCCAAATGTCGAGGATATATCTTTTTTCCGACTCCCATTTCGGGGCCTCCGGCGGAGAGGAAGAGACGAGGAAGATAGAACTTTTTTGCGATTTCGTGAGGAGGGCAGAGGAGGAGGGCGACGGGCTCGTTCTTCTCGGGGACATCTTCGATTTCTGGTTCGAATACAGGAAGTGTGTCCCCTCCGATTACTTCAGGGTTATCGATTGCCTCTACGAGGTCGCGAACAGAATAAAGGTGGATTATGTCGTGGGCAACCACGACCTATGGGCTGACGGTTACTTCGAGACTCTCGGCATCAGGGTGCACCGTGAGTCACTGGAGCTCGAGCTGGGGGGAAAGCGGTTTCTGCTCGCCCACGGCGATAAACTCAGGAAGACCGACCTGGGTGGCAGGGCGGTCAGGTTCATCATGGGCAACAGGGTATCCACTTTTTTGTATGGCCTTCTCCATCCCGATCTGGGGATAGCCCTTGCCCGTTGGGTGTCGAAGCTGTCCAGGTTGAACTCCTCCAGGATGTCCCTCAGGAACCCCGTTCCCGACGTGGTGAGGGAGCTTCTCCGGGGGAGCTACGATGGAATCGTCATGGGCCACTACCATCTTCCCTATCTTGGGCGGGTGGAAAAGGGGTATTTCATGATTCTCGGGGACTGGATGCGCCACTTCACCTACGGCGTGCTCACGGAAAAGGAGATTTCTCTCTGCCATTTTCTCACCGGTGAGATACAGACCCTCGAGCTGGATTGAGCCATGCTGAAGGGGGCTGTTCTGTCAGATCTACAGGGATTTTGCGCAGTAAATGAAGGGGAAGCTGATTGAAGCCAAGAGCTTTTCTGCTTTAAAATGCAACCATGAGCACCTGGAAAGTAGTTCTCATAATACTCGGAGCCTGTGCCTTTATAGGGATAATCCTGGGGCTCGTGAGCCGGGGCCTGGAAAGTCCTTTCCTGGGATCGGGGAATATAGGATACGTCGAGGTGAAAGGGGTGATCAGAAATTCCCGAAAGGTCGTCGAGTGGATCGACAAGCTTTCCGAGAGCTCATCTATCAGGGCGATTCTCGTGAGAATAGATTCTCCGGGCGGGGGAGTGGCGCCCTCTCAGGAGATCTATGATGCGCTGAGGCGAGCGCGCGAGAAGGGAAAACCGGTGGTGGCTTCCATAGGTTCTCTTGGAGCCTCGGGCGGCTACTACATCGCCTGTGCCGCCGACAAGATCGTCGCCGACCCGGGTTCAGTCACCGGTTCCATCGGCGTTATCATGCAGTTTCCCGTTATAAGGGATCTCCTCAGAAAGCTGGGGATCGACTATGAGGTCATAAAGTCCGGCGAATTCAAGGATATCGCCTCTCCCCTCCGGCCCATGACCGACAAAGAGAGAAGGCTGTTGAAGGAGGTCATCCTCGATGTCTACAGTCAGTTCGTCGACGTCGTCGCCGAATCCAGGGGCCTGCCAAAAGACAGCGTGCTCAAGATCGCCGACGGCCGAATTCTCTCGGGAAGACAGGCTTACGAACTGGGCCTCGTCGACACGCTGGGGAGCCAGAAGGTGGCGCTGGATATAGCCCGTGAGCTCGGCGGGATCAAGGGGAAGCCTCGGCTTCTCAAGCGCAAGAAACGGAGAATAGGCCTTTTTGACATACTTTTCGGCACCGTCGATGAGCTCCTCACCCCCGTCAGGCTCGAATATAGAATGGAGGTCGCCCGTTGATCGAGCGTTATTCCCGGGAAGAGGTAAAGAGGATTTTCTCCGAGGAATCCAGGATCAGGCGATGGATAGAGGTGGAGCTGGCCCTTTTAAAGGCATCGGGAGAGCTCGGACTGGTTCCCGGCGAGGCGCACGACGATGTTTCTCGAAGGCTTAAAAATCTGGACCTCGAAGCTCTTATCCGGAGGTCACGGGAGCTCGAGGAGGAGATAAAGCACGATTTCCTCGCCTTCCTCACCGCCCTCGAGGAGGTTTCGGGCCCCTATGGGAGGTACCTTCATTACGGCGCGACGTCGAGCGACATAATAGACACGGCGAACGCCCTCATGCTGCGCGATGCGGCGACGCTCCTTCTGGATTCTTTAAAGAAATTGCTGTTCCAGCTCCTCGAGCTTTCCAGGAGGTACATAGACTTTCCCATAATGGGGAGGACCCACGGGGTGTTCGCAGAGCCCACCAGCCTGGGCCTCAAGTTTCTCGGCTACGCGTCGGAGGCTCACAGGAACACCAAAAAGATGGAGATCGCCCGGGATCACATCTCTTACGGGAAGATGTCCGGTGCCGTGGGCAACTACGCCTTTTTGAACCTGGAGGTCGAGAAGAGGGCGCTGGAGATCCTGGGCCTCAGGAGGGAACCCGTTTCCACTCAGGTTGTGCCCAGGGACAGGTATGCCGAATTTCTCTCCGCCATTGCCCTGTCGGGTGCCTTCTTGGAGAGGCTCGCCCTGGAGATAAGGCTCCTCCACAGAACCGAGGTAGGTGAGGTTATGGAGCCCTTCTCCCGCGGACAGAGGGGCTCATCGGCCATGCCACACAAGAGGAATCCCATAAGGTGCGAGAGGATCACCGGAATGGCGCGCCTTCTGAGGGGCTACATGCTCTCCGCCTTCGAGAACATCGCCCTGTGGCACGAGAGGGACATAAGCCACTCCTCGGTCGAGAGAATCGTGCTCCCGGATTCGGTCTCCCTTCTCTATTACATGTCGGAACTTATGGGAGAGATCCTGAGGGACCTCATCGTGGACGAGGACAGGATCAGGGAGAACCTCAGGAAGTACGGCGATTTCTACCTCTCTGAGGCGCTGCTCCTGGCCCTCGTCAGAAAGGGCGCTTCGAGGAAAGAGGCCTATCGCTGGGTGAAAGAGTGTTTCTTTGAGTCTCGGGAGAGGGGAGTTTCATTTGCCAGCGCGGCAAAGGCCCACCCATCGGTTTTGAGCTATCTGGAACCCGACGAGATAGACGAAGCCCTTTCCCACAATTACCTCAAGAATGCGAGGCAGGTCCTCTCGGAATTCGAAAAACTGCTCGAGTCAGAAGGATTACTCAGTCCATAAGTTCCATTATCTCGTCCGGAGCCTTCGTCAGGAGGCTGACGATCACCGATAATATCAGGCTCACTAAAAAGGCGGGCACGAGCTCGTAGATGGCCTTGCTGAGAACGGGCACGTTGTGCCATATGACGGTCACCAGGGGACCCGATATCAGCGATGCCAGAGCTCCCCAGCGGGTGTAGCGTTTCCAGTAGAGGGAGAGGAGGATTATGGGCGTGAAGGCCGCCCCTAAGGCGCTCCAGGCATAGAGGACGAAGCCGTAGATGTATTTCTCCTCGTAAAGGGCTGTGAGGAGAGCCAGGAGGGCCATGATGCCGATGACGATTCTGGTGCTCCTCACGAGCTTCCTTTCCGATATGCTGACGTTTTTCTTAAGCTTCAGCCAGAGGTCATTCACCACCGCCGTCGATGCGTACATGAGCTGGGAATCGGCCGTGGACATTATGGCCGCCGTTATCGCCGAAAGCACTATTCCGGCCAGCACGGGAGGCAGATAGGTGACCGTGAAGGTCGGGAGCGCTCTCTCGGCGTCCTCGAGCCCCGGGAAGAGGACCCTGGCGGCGATCCCGAGGGTGACGGAGCCGAAGAGGACAAGGATTGCCCAGGTGATCGATATGAAGGCCGCCCTTTTCGCCTCCTTTATGTCCCTGACCGTTATGAACCTGACGATGACGTGGGGCATCCCGGGATACCCCAGGGAAATCCCCAGTGTCCCGAGGATAAAGCCGACGCCCGCCATCGTAAGGCCTGTGCTCCCGGTGAGGGAGAGCAGGTTGAGGGAATGCAGCGTCCTCGTGAGGTTCCCGATTCCCCCCGCCTCTATCACGGCGAGGACGGGGAAGGTTATCATGACGGCGGCCATGAGAAGCCCCTGCAGGAGGTCGGTGAAGGCCACCGCTGCATAGCCTCCGAGGAGAACGTAGGCGGTTATTATTATTCCCCCGATGAGCACGCCGTTGGTGTAGGAGGTTATGCCCATGCCCGAGATCGTTTTCCCCGATCCCACGAACTGGGCTATTACGTAGGAAAGCATGAAGACGGAAATTATGATCGCCGAGATTATCCGCAGGGTGTGCCCTCTGTCGAAGAGCCTCGACTCGATGAAATCGGAAACCGTGTAGGAATCAAACTGTCCCGACATCTTTCTCAGTTTAGCCATCACCCACAGGGCATTGACGAAGTAGCCGATGATGCAGGCAAATGCTGCCCAATAGGCTGCCAGCCCCTTTGTGTAGCCCATCCCCGAAAGTCCCAGCATGACCCACGCGCTCTCGCTGGAAGCCGAGGCAGAGATGGCCGTCACCCAGGCGCCGAGGCTCTTTCCGGCGGTCACGAAGTCGCGGTAACTTCTCGAGAACTTTCTGTCTCCCCAGTAACCGATGAGGAGCAGGACTATCAGGTAAACCACAAAGGTCACCATGATTGCGACGCTGTGTGCCATCTCAGTCCCTCCTTATGTATCCAAGGTAATACAAAAGGACCAGCAGCCACATCACGAAGGTGGGAAGAACTATGAAGATCCAGAAGCCGACAGGAATCAACCCCATAAAGGCCTCCTTTTTGCCTGAATTTTAGCGTAAAACAAAACACCCCGTCAACAGGAGCAACA
>JAGGUL010000091.1 GCA_021158525.1 Candidatus Hydrothermota bacterium
ATATCCGAATGTGCCGTAATTGGTGATTCTGAGCCACATCAGGCCGGCATCGTGGGGCGCGGAATGCCATATCGCCCCCAGAAAGGTAACCATCAAAGGCAAGAGAACCATCGCTCTTTTCATTTTCTCTCTCCTTATCTCACGATAACGAATTTTGCCACCCTTTCCTCCGGGCCAGCCTTGAGCCTCAAGAAGTAAAGGCCGGAGGGCAGATTCAGATCGATGGGAATCCTGTGGTCCCCGCCGTCCATTTGTCCGTCAAGAATAGTTGACAGCTTCCTGCCCGAAACGTCATAGAGATCAAGAGAGACCCGGGAGCCTTCCCCACAGGAGAACTGAACCATCGCCTTTCCCCGCGAGAAAAGGGGCCTGACGGATAGCTCCGGGATCCTGGAATCCCCGCGTACCTCTGCGACCTCCGTGAGCTTGTTCCGGTAAAGGGAAAGCCTAAGGTTCAGGCCGACGGAGGTCGTGAGGTTCTCCTCGTTCGAGATCACGACGAAATAGCTGCTGCCAGAGGGTCTTAATTTGACATCTATTACCGTGTCATCCGTGATTTTAGAGCCTACCAGAGCCCTGAAGGAGAGCCCCTCGGTGTACAAGGAGTAATTCGTCGAATCCATCACAAAGAGATATATGGAGCCGACGTCGCCGACTTTCTCACAGTAAGTGTGATAAAACCCCTCATCGCCGGTGTTTCTCCTGGCGCGGGCGTAGCCGTGGAGTATCTCATATCGGAGGTCGACATCGATTTTAACCTTATACAGCGGAAACCCGCTTTCCTCCTGCGGCTCGAAGATAGGAAAGGTGGCGAAGTAGGGCAGTGCCACGGTCTTGTAGTAATGCCCGCCCGTCTGACTATAGGAGATGATCTGAATTATCCCCGAAGGATCTGAGGGGTAGTCGCCGAGGGGTGAATTTACGTGAAAATAGAAATTCCGGAGGTTTCCGAGCTCGAAATACGCCCTGCCCAGCTCATCGGTAAATCCCCAGCAGGACACTTCGTAACCCCCGTACCATCCCTCGCTATAGTGAAGTATCCTGGCACCGTCCACAGGCAGACCCCTGAGGTCCTCAACTTTGACGAAGAGAGAGCAGGTGTTGGAATAATGCCCCGTGACGGTTCTCACCAGTCCGTCGGACCTCCATTCCATGACTGAAGAGACCTCTTTGCCCCCGCCGTGGTCGTGATCATAGGCCGTTCGCGGGTCGTTTATGTGAGTAGCGCCGAATCCGAGATCCACCTGATACTCATGCCATCCCCCGTCGTAGAATTCGTTCCAGACGTGATCCTCTGCCAGCGTGAAGACCGAGGTCGTCGGTATCAGACAGGCCCTGCAGGCGGCTGCCAGCAGATCCTGGAGCTCACCGCAGTTCCCGTTGTGTTCGTGCGCTATGACGTTGGGCTGAATCGGCCTGTTGCCCGATGCTGGCTCGGGAACCGTCCTCGAAGCCCAGTTCCCTATTATATCAAGGGCTGTCTGGGTCGAATCAAATTCCCTTCCGCCGGGAAATACCTGTGGAGTGTCGGTGACAACCCAGAGCAGCCTGGCGCTTCTGATTTTCTCCATGAGAAGGGGATATCCTGAATCGGCCTCATACAGAAGGTATTCGCGCCAGAATTTGTTGTAAACATATTCGTCCATGCGGGGCGACTCGTCGGAAAGCTGGGGATGAACGATGTAGAAGTAATAGTAATAGGGATCCAATTCCCTCTCCACTGTATCGCCTTCCACCTGAACTCTGTATCGCACTGTCGAATAATAATCGCCCCCAGGGCTGTCGTAATCGACTATATCGACGAAATCCAGTGAGTCATCGTTTCTGTATAAAAGCTCCGCATTAACGAGCAGCAATTCAGGATCAAAGGTCGAATCCTGAAGGATCTCCGGGCTGACGTGGGCCACCGTAAAAGCAATTTCATCCCTGAACCTCTCTTCAGGCGGGTCTATGATCATCTGAGCATAGATTTCCTGATAGGTGGAATCAAGCCGCTGAAAGTTATCGAAAAGTTCATCTCTCACCCACCGAGGAGCAACGTTGAGAGCTTCGACGGCGAGAGGGACCAGCGCGGAGTCGGGCATATATGTCATGTTGATCTGGTCCCCGCGACCGACGGAAAAGGCCGCCCGTTCCTGTTGAGGCAAAAGGAGAGCAAGGTTCAAAGTGTCGCAGAGAACCCACTCGTATGTATCCTTCACGCCCTCCTGGGGGCTCAATTCCAGTTGAACGGGCTCTTCATACGTCGTGGCGAGTTCTATTCCCCTTACTTCGGGGATCTTCCCGCCTGTGAAAACCGTCTTTCCGGGGATAGAAAGCAACTGAAGCGAAATTAACCAGGATATCATTTTTTCCAGACCTCCCCTTAAGTGACATCTACATTATACTTCCAGGTCCTTCCCCTAACAAGAAGTCGCTTTACCTGCTTTCCGTTTTTACCTTACCGAAATAATGGGCACACCGCCGGCAATAATGGGTTGGAGCATCGGCATATCTGAGAACGCCCGCCAGCATGATCTCTCCCCTTTCGGCTTTCTCCATGTCTTCAGGCTTTGGGTCCCCGTAAACAATGGGTATAACCTGGTCCTTCTGTCCACATAAGGGACAGGAAGGTTTATCAGAAGATTCCGTCATTTTAGCCCCCTTTGAGCTGCTGCTCTTTTCCCATTTTACACCCGCCGCTTCCGGCATACAAGTTCTCAGAATTCCGTCTTGGAAAAATTCACCTCAAAGGTTATCCTTATAGAAAACGGAGGGAAAGATGAGGTTTTCATTTGCGTGGATTATCCTGTATGTCATAATAGGTGGACTTTTCCTCATGATCAACGGCGACCTGGCCCTGGCGAGATTCGACGTTAACCTGCTTTTTGGAAGGGCGGAAGTTCCTCTTCTGGCACTGTTTATCGCCTTCTCGGTCCTGTGGATGATAGTGCTGCTCCTCGTGGACGCCATGAAAGTCGATAATTTGAGCCGCGAGGTGGAAAAATTAAAGGCACAGCTTCACGATTTACAATCGGAGGAGATATCGGCTTTAAGGGGATATTTCGAGGCTCAGCTGCAGGAAGCGGCCGATGAAATCCTGGGAAGGATCGAAAACCTGGAGGGCATGCTCGAGAACTTCATGAAGGACACGGCTAATCCTGAATCCTCCTGATATCGGCGCCCAGGCTCGAGAGCTTCTTTTCGAAGTCCTCGTATCCTCTGTCTAAGTGATAGATCCTGTCGATCAGAGTCTCTCCCCTGGCGATGAGCCCGGCCAGGACGAGGGCAGCGGAAGCCCTGAGATCGGAAGCCATCACCGGCGCGCCGGTCAAATGTTTCACTCCCTTTATGACAGCCGTGTCGCCCTCGACCTTTATATCGGCTCCCATTCTCTGAAGCTCAAAGGCATGTCTGAAACGATCGGGATAAATTCCCTCTTTTATAATGCTCGTGCCGTCGGCCACCGTGAGCATCGCCATAAACTGGGCCTGCATATCCGTCGGGAAACCTGGATAGGGCGAGGTGTGAATCGTGAGAGGGAGGATTTTGCCGCCATTTGACACGGTGATCGTCCTATCTTCTTCCTCGACGGTAGCCCCGGCCTGCCTCAGCCGGTCGATGACAGTCCTTATGTGATCGAGACAGGCTTCCCTGATCCTGACCTCACCCCCTGTCATAAAGGCGGCCACGGCGTATGTCCCCGCCTCTATCCTGTCGGGTATGATCCGGTATTCACCCGGCGAACGAAGGGCTTTTCCACCCCTCACGATTATCTCATCAGTGCCCTCGCCCTCTATATCGGCGCCGCACAGCTTGAGAAAATCGGCCAGGGCCACTATCTCCGGCTCCTTGGCTGCATTGGCGATAAGGGTCTCTCCTTCGGCGAAAGTGGCGGTCATCAACAGATGGGCCGTGGCCCCCACCGACTTCCTGTCAAAGGCGATCTCGACACCTTTGAGTTTCTTAACCTTGGCGTTGATGTAACCGTGCTCGAGCTTGATGGAAGCGCCCATGGCTTCGAGGCCGGAAATGTGAAAGTCCACAGGCCTGGGGCCAAAGGCACAACCTCCGGGCAGGGAGACGGAGGCCTTTCCCATTCTGGCGAGGAGAGGTCCCAGCACGTAGATGGAAGCCCTCATCTTCCTGACGATCTCGTAGGGAGCCGTGCTCGAGGTGAGATCTGACGTGTCCAGGGTCCACACTCCTTTTTCGAGGCGCTCCACCTTCGCACCGAGCAATCTGAGGAGCTCCGCCATGGTGAAAACATCCATGACATCGGGAACATTAAGAAGTCTGACCTCACCTTCGACGAGCAGGGAAGCTGCCATGATGGGGAGAACGGCGTTTTTGGCGCCGCTGACCCTGACCTCGCCCTTTAACCTGGCCCCACCTTTTATGAGGAATTTATCCATCGCCGATATTATCCTTCATCGGGGCTCCGGCTTCAAGCTTTCGTGGTCCGTTGGGGAGTCCGTTGGGGTCGGGTCGTGCAACCTGCACGACCCGACCCCATAAAAACTCCATGAGGGACAAAGATTTAAAAAATATTTAACTGTGCGCATAATTTTTCCGGCCACTTTCAAGAGGGGTAAAACTGTCGTATCCATTCCGCCACAACGGATACAGGAGATTATAGGTGCATCGCCAATCCATTGTCTCACAATGAAAAGAGAGAGCGTGCGTCATGCACGCGGGGGCATGCTACAACCTCTTGAGCTTCAAATAATTACCTGGGGTCGGGCCGTGCAACTTGCACGGCCCGACCCCAAAAATTTTTTCAAAAAATTTTTATCTCTCTCTGCGGAGGCCGATGGTCTCCATGATAAGGGTTGCCGATTCCTCTATGGACTTGGAAGTAACGTCGATAACCTTTATGCCTATCTTCCTGAATAGGTCCAGGCTGTACTCTATCTCCCTCCGTATCTCGTGAAGGTCCACGTAGTCGGAATCCTGAGGCATCCTGAGCCTCTCCGCCCGAGCCTGCCTTATGGCCAAGAGCCTCTCCGGCCGGATCTTGAGCCCCACGATCTTCCCACGGTCCGTCTCGTAAACCTGAGGCGGCAGCGGGAGATCCCTGACCACGGGCACATTGGCAACGCGAAATCCCCTGTACGCGAGGTAGATGCTGATGGGAGTCTTGGAAGTCCTGGAGACCCCGAGGAGCACCAGATCGGCCTCGGGAATCGTCTCGGGGTGCCTTCCGTCGTCGTGCTTCACGGTGAAGTCGATGGCCTCTATCCTCTGAAAATAGGCCTCGTCGAGGTGTCGGAAGAGGCCTGGAACAGCCATGGGGGAGATCTTCAGGAGATCGGTGAGCCTCGTGAGAACGGGCCCCAGTATGTCGATTGTGGGCACCGCCTTTTTCATTCCCTCCTCGAGCATCTTCTTCCTGAGCTCCGGGATCACTATGGTGAAAACTATGATGCCCCTGTCCTTCCTGGCCTCATCAACGATCTGGATGACCTCATCGGGATCGCGCACATACTGGACCTTGTGCACGACGACATCGGTGGTGTCGAACTGCGTCAATGCGGCCTGTACTACGAGCTCCGCGGTCCTCCCCGTGGCATCGGATACGACGAATATGTGTCTCATCCTCGGTACCATGGAATTTAGATAAGGGAAAGGGCGGCGCGGGTCAACCTTTTGACCCGCGCCGCCCGGGGCAAGATAATTACATAGATGAAAAAATTGAGAGGTGCCATAGCGATTCTTTTCCTCTTATTTTCGAGTTGCACCCTCTCCGAAAGGCTTCCCTCACTGGAAATAGGGAGGTACAAAAGCAAATCCTACGCCCTCAAAGAAGACTCTCAGGTAAAACCTGTATCGATCGCGAGGAAAACCATAGAGAAACACCTCGAGGACCTGAAAGTCGAGGCCGAGAAGCTCTCGGGCTTCGAGCTGGAGGGATTCAGGTACATCTACACGTCCGTCGACAGCGTCAACGACGTCCTGATCCTGCGTTACTTCTCGCCCCTCCGAAAGAGGGATAAGTTCTACGCTGGCGTTCAGATTCAGGCCTTGGTTGATCCCCAAAACGGGGAAATCATCAAACTTCTCCTCTCGAAGGTCCCCTACGAGTGATCCTCACAATCGGGGGATTTCCGTAGCACCTAAAACCTCGTCACCGACAGAAAAACGGAATACCCCATCTATCTTCACAGGACATCAAAAATTTGCCGATCTTCTCCCTCGCCCTAAAGGGCAGGCCGTCGATGTAATGTTCCCATCGACAACTTCGAGGGCATAGCCCGGCTCTGATCCCTGTCCTGAAATCGACCGGTTACAGGCCAGATTATCTATTCCTTGAGGAACAAAAAGCGACCTCTTGCCTCTCCGCACATAGTATATTAAACTTGCAGAGTGCACGAGATCAGGGCTGAGCCGATAGAGAACAGCTGGATTCTCCTATGTGAAAACAGGTCAAAAAGACCCCTCGGAGCTGACGATCGCTGTCCTTTCTGTCCTGGAAGAGAGGCAATGACGCCGCCGGAGATCTTCGCCATAAGGGAAGGACCGCCCGACGGGCCGGGCTGGAGGATCAGGGTCATCCCCAACAAGTATCCGGCCGTGGATCTGCCCGACCTGAAAACCCCTCATGAGATAGTGATCGAGACGCCCGATCACAACGCCGACATTCCTGATTATCCGGCAGAACACCTGAGGGACCTCCTGCTCGTCTTCAGGAAACGACTCAAAGAGATGAGCTCAAAAAAGGACGTGAAATACGTTCAGCTCTTCCGAAACAAGGGAGCCCGGGCTGGTGCCTCGATCTTTCACCCCCACACTCAGATACTGGCACTGCCCTTCATTCCGAAGCGGATAAAAAGCGAGCTGGAGTTCATCAGGGCGGAGGGCCTCGACTTCGAGAGAGATGAGGGCACGCGAACGGTCGCTCTGGAGGGGGATTTTATCGCCTTCGCCCCCTACTTCTCGCGCTTCCCCTTCGAGACCTGGGTGGTGCCTCGAAAAAGGCGGCCCGATTTCGCCCAGACCGAGGAGAAAGAGCTTCTCCCTCTGGCGCTTCTCCTCAAAAAGGTGATCTCAGCCCTGAAAAACATTCTGGGGGAGATCCCCTATAATCTGATCCTGCACACCCTGAAGGACCGCGATTTTCACTGGCATTTTGAGATTTTGCCCCGTTACGAGGGGCTTGCGGGCTTCGAAGTGGCCACCGGGGTTTACATGAACAGCAAGAGCCCCGAAAGGGCCGCTTCCGAGCTCAGAGCTGCAATAAAGGAGGAGTCCGATGAGAGAAGAGATAGTCAAACTTCTGACTGACCTTATAAAGATCAAGAGCCTCGATAGAAACCCCCAGGGACTGCAGGAAATAGTCCGATATTGCCTGAATTTCCTCGAGGGCCTTCCCCTCAAAATCCAGAGGTACGAAAAATCCGGGAAACCGTCCCTCGTGATAACTTTCGAGGATACAAAAAGGCCCAAGGTCTTCTTCGTGGGCCACCTCGATGTGGTGGATGCCGAGGAGGACCAGTTCCAGCCTAAAATCGAAGGGGATAGGCTCTATGGCAGGGGTGCTCTCGATATGAAGGGGCCCGACGCCGTCATGCTCCTTCTCTTCAGAAAGCTCGCCGAGGAAGGCCTCAAACCCGATATAGGGCTCATGCTGACGACCGACGAGGAGGTCGGAAGCGATAACGGGGTCAGGTACCTCCTCTTCGAAGAGGGCTGGTCTTCCGATTTCGCGCTGATACCCGACGGGGGCGAGAACTTCAAGCTGATAATCGCCGAAAAGGGAGTGCTGCACGTCAAGCTCACGGCCCGGGGCAAAGCCGCCCACGGCTCCCGCGTGTGGGAAGGAGTGAACGCCCTCGACGCCCTCATAAATTTCTACAACGACTTCAAGAAAGAGTTTCCTCAGGAGCCCTGCGGCGATCCGGAACACTGGCACAACACCATAAACCTGGGCCGGTTCGAGGGCGGCAATTCAGTTAACCGCGTGGCCGATAAGGGCGAAATGCACCTCGACATAAGGTTCGTGGAGCCCTGGACCTCCGACAAGATGTTCAACCATCTCAAGGAGAAAGCCTCGACTTATGGGATTGAAGAGGTGGAGCTCATAAGCCGCGGAGAGGTGATGAACACATCTCCCGACGAGCCTCACATCCTGAAATTCAGAAAAGTGGCCTCCGAGGTGCTGGGCAGGGGAGTGGAGCTCGCGAAAGAGCACGGAGCCACCGACGGCCGGTTTTTCGCGGAAAGGGACATACCCGTCGCCATAACCTATCCCATCGGGGCGAACATACACGGAAGGAACGAATGGGTTGACCTCAATTCC
This sequence comes from Candidatus Hydrothermota bacterium, assembly GCA_021158525.1. Classification (GTDB taxonomy): domain Bacteria; phylum Hydrothermota; class Hydrothermia; order B15-G9; family DRBW01; genus DRBW01. Next base: position 8,279 of record JAGGUL010000091.1, read on the forward strand.
CTGGAGACCCTTTACAGGATAATGTATACCTTCGTGAGGGAACTCTGAAGTGGCAAATTTTCCCCACCTCCTGATCACCGGCAGGCCCGGAATAGGGAAGACAACCCTGATAAAGTGGGCAGTGGAGAAAGCGAGGGGGCTGAACATCCCCTTTACCGGCTTTTACACGGAAGAGATCAGGGAGGGTGGAGAAAGAGTGGGGTTCAAAGCCGTCTCCCTTTCCGACAGAAAAACCGACGTCCTGGCCCTGAAGGGCTCAGAATCGCGTTTCAAAGTGGGTAGATACAGCGTATTTGTCGATAGATTCGAGCCGATAGCTGTTCCGGCCATAAAGGAAAACACCCTCCTCGTGATCATCGACGAGATAGGGAAAATGGAGCTCTACTCGGAGCGCTTTAAGGAGATAGTGAGATCCCTTCTTAGAGGCTCTCATCCACGGCTTCTTGCGACGATCCAGGAGAAAAGCCTGCGCCTCCTGGATTCCTGGGGCGTGAGGGACAGAGTCGAACTACTCCGCCTCGAAGAGAGGGGAGACAAAAGGGTAAAGGGAATCCTGTCGCGGTGGATAGAAAACCTGCGCCATGAAAAAGATCAATCCCTTTAAGATACTCGTCCTCGGGTACGTCGGCATAATCCTTCTGGGAGCCCTTCTGCTCCTTCTGCCCTTCTCGAGGCGCGGGGCCCTCTCGCCGATAGATGCCCTGTTCACTGCCACTTCCGCTGTCTGCGTGACGGGCCTCATCGTAAAGGACACTGCAACCTTTTTCACGGCCTTTGGCAAGGGAGTCCTCCTCTTCCTCATCCAGATCGGCGGCCTGGGCTACATGACCTTCGCCACCCTTATCCTCTTCATCCTGGGCAAAAAGGGCAGCCTTGCGCTGAGGATGACCATGGCCGAGTCCTTCCCGGAACTTACGATAGGGAACGTCTACAGTTTCTCGAAAAGAATCGCCATCTACGCTTTTTCCATGGAGGCAGCCGGAGCAGCACTCCTCTACGCCGGGTTCAGCAGATACGGCATCAAAAATTCCCTCGGTCACGCCCTTTTCAATTCGGTCTCGGCCTTTTGCAACGCCGGCTTCTCCACTTTTTCCGACAGCCTGTCCCGATTCAGGGGTGATCCTCTCGTTGCCCTGACCGTTATGATGCTCTTCATAATAGGCGGGCTTGGCTTTTTCGTCCTCGACGACATGGAACGGCGCTTTCTCAAAAGGTCCGAGAGGCGACTGCTTCTCCACACGAAGGTCGTTCTCTTATCCACTTTTTCCCTGATAGTTGCCGGCGCAGTCTTCCTCTTCATCTACGAATTCAAAAGGGAATTCGCAGCTTACGGGCTCTCCGAAAAGATCCTGGCGGCCCTCTTTCAGGCCACGACGCCGAGAACAGCCGGATTCTCCACGGTTGACATAGGAAAGCTGGCGCCCGCTTCCCTGCTTCTCATAATCTTTCTGATGGTGGTCGGTGGCTCGCCCGGAGGCACTGCCGGTGGAGTCAAGACCACGGCCCTCTCGGGCCTCCTCATATGGATCAAAGCCTACCTTTCGGGAAAGGAGGAAGCCCATTTCCTCGGCAGGAAGCTCTCGGACGATACGATAAAGAGGATCTTCTCGGTCTGGACGCTGGCTGCCACAACCCTTTTCATCTCTTCCTTTCTGGTGGCGCTCAGCGAATCCAGCGGGCTCAGATCTTACGGCTTCTTGCCCTATTTCTTCGAGGTCGCCTCTGCCTTCGGGACTGTGGGGCTTTCGACGGGGTCCCACATGCAGTCCTATGTCAGCCTTGCCCGGGACTTTTCAACTCTGGGAAAGGGCGTTATTATAATCACTATGCTGACGGGGAGAGTGGGCGTGCTCTCCATGGCGGCCTTCCTCGTCAGAAAAAAGAGAGATTACATAAGCCACATCGAGGGCAAATTTATAGTGGGGTAAAAAATGGAGTTCTGCGTAATTGGACTCGGCAGATTCGGCTCGGCCATAGCCCAGACCCTCGCCCGAAAGGGGCACGAGGTACTGGCCATCGACAGGGATGAGGGGAGGGTTCAGGAGCTCGAGGACAAGGTGTCCCAGGCTCTCGTCCTGGACGCCACCAACGAGAAGGCCCTGAAGTCTCTTGGATTAAAGGACTTCGATTGGGTCATAATCGCCATGAGCCAGGACATCGAGGCTTCGATCCTCTCCACGATGCTGGTGAAGGAAGCGGGGGCTAAAAAGGTCCTGGCAAAGGCGAGTTCCGACGTACATGCCAAGATTCTCAAAAGAATAGGCGCTGACAGGGTGATCTTCCCCGAGAGGGAGATGGGACAGAAGGTTGCCGAGAGCCTGTCCTCGCCGCGCATCTTCGATTATATCGAGCTTTCTCCTGAATATTCCATCGTTGAGATCGTGGCCCCCTCCGCCTTTCAGGGCAAAACGATTAAACAGACCGAAGCCAGAACTAAATACGGCATCCACATAATTGCCATCAAGAGAAAACAGCCCAAAATGGAAGATGAGAAGAACGTGACTTACAAAGACCTGATCCTCGTAGCCCCCGACCCGAACGAGGAGATACTCAAGGGAGACCTTCTGGTGATCCTCGGCAAAATAGAAAACATCGAAAAGGTCAAAGAGCTTAAATGAACGAGATCGAGATCCTCCTGGAGAAGGCAAAGGTCTATTTTCTCAGTCAGAATTACAACGAGGCCGAGAAGCTCTTCCTCAAGATCCTCGAGAAAGAGCCTGACAACCTCGATGCCCTCTATCACCTCGGGGTACTGAAAGAGGTCATCCACGAGTTAGAGGAGGCCAGAAAGTACTTTGAGCGCGTCCTCGAACTCGATCCGGAAAACAGGGAGGCCCGGGAGAGGCTCGACAAACTGGCTGAGATCTGACAGGAGGGAGGGCTTATGTCAAAACTCATACTTGTGTTCCTGACCATATTGGGTCCACGCGGGGATATACCTCTCACTCGCTGGATCGATCCTCTGGGTAGAAAACCCATAAAAAGGAAAGAATTTGAGGCAAAAAGGCGCTTTCTCCGAGAGAGGAGAATGGGGACGGCGCTCATGCCATCAAAATCCAGCAATCCCCTCGTGGATATCCTGGTAAACACGGCCCTTTATGAGGAGATCCAGAGCTCCCTGGAACAATTCGTCTCTGATTTAGAGAGCGAAGGTTATTCGGTCAGAATCGATACGGTGAGCGGAGGCACTCCTGCTGACATCAGGTCCCATCTCAACCTTTTATTAGACCAGGGACTCGTTGGCGCGATATTTATCGGGAATCTCCCTTTTGCCTGGTATCACATGGATGAACCGGGCTGGGGCATGACCGAGGAATTCCCCATCGACTACTATTTCATGGACCTGGACGGAAACTGGAGCGATTCGAACGGCGACGGTTTTCTCGACGAACACTCGGGCGACAGGGAACCGGAGATCTGGGTTGGCAGACTTTATGCCGATGCCCTGACCATGTCAGCCGAGAAGAGGGCCATAGAAAGGTATTTTCAGAAAAACCATGCTTACAGGACAGGGAATTTAACCCTGCCCGACAGGGCGCTCTCTTTGATAGACGATGACTGGATCTACTGGTACGACACGGTGAGCCTTGATCTGATCTTCGACACGGTCGACGTGCTGACGAATCCATACGCCACCACGGCCGAGGAGTACAGGAACAGACTGAGAGAAGGATACAGTTTCGTCCATATAGCTTCTCACTCATCGCCCTGGGGCCACACCTTTAAGCCGCTCAATTACGGGGGAACTTACTTCAACTTCGAGATATTTCCCCTGAATCCGAGGGCCTTTTTCTATAATCTATTCAGCTGTTCTGCCACGAGGTTCGTGGAGAACGACGATATCGGCAATTCCTATCTGTATTACAGCGATTACGGGCTTCTCGTTGTGGGGAGCACGAAAACTGGAGCCATGTACGGCTACTATGAAGATTTTTACGGCCCCCTGGCATCCGGCAGGACCTTCGGAGATGCCTTCAAACACTGGATGACCCTCCACGCCGAGGGGGATCCCGGCTGGAACTACGGTCTGTGCCTCCTCGGCGATCCCACCCTCACGATAATCCACAGCAGGGCTTCTTCCCCCCTGGCGTCAGCCCATGCTTCGGGCCCCTCCTGGCCAACGGAACAGGTCTCGACGAACGACAAGACCGATGCCCAGGCGAGCGCCCTGTATCTCTCAGGGAGCCTCTATGTGGCATGGTCTTCGGGGAGAAAGATCAGGGGAGACATAATGCTCCGTTATCTCAGCGACGGGGTCTGGTCTGCGCCGTTCATGGCGGCTTACGACGAGATGTGGGATTTCTTTCCCGTTCTCACCCACAGGAACGGAAAACCGTGGATCGTCTGGCAGAGCATGAGAGACGATGATCACAATATCTACGCCATCGAATGGGAAGGCTCCGCCTTCTCAGATCCCATAAGGATCACCTCCGACAGCGCCTACGACCTGACCCCCGATGCCGTCTCCCTCGGAGACACAGCGATCGCCGTAGCCTTTCTGACCTGGAGAAACGGCAATGCCGACATCTATCTGGCTATCTTCGGCGACAGCTTCTTTCACCCGTTTCCCGCCTGCTCATCGTCCGAGGTGGAGATGGATCCCTCGCTGGTCATCGACGATAGCGGACGTCTCTGGCTCTTTTATTCTCGTCGGACGGAGGTCGGATGGAGGATAGAGGGCAAATATCTCGAGGGAATAACTTTCTCTGACCCCGTTGTCCTGTCGAGTTCCGATGGGAACGACAGATTCCCCGACGCCGCCCTGGATTCAGCGGGCAGATTGTGGGTGCTGTGGCAGGAAGACAATGAAAATTCTGTGGCCACACAGTCGGCCTATATAGAGAATGACTCGGTTCACGGTCCCTTCACGGTCTGCGGTGAGGGCCTCAACTACATGCCCGTCGTCGCCTCCGGAGAAAGCGCTCTCTGGGCGTGCTGGACCCGCGACAACGGCGGTGACCTGGACATATACATATCCTCATACACCGACTCATCGGGGTGGCTTGAGCCTGTAGCTGCTGTGGACACTGATCACGGGGAAATGTGGCCCGACCTTCTGGTTGTGGAGGACACCCTCTACATCGTTTACCAGTCAGACGCCTCGGTGAACTGGGATATCTATTTAACCAGGATAGATCCCGGCGGTATCGGCTGCCGCGAAGAGGAAGCGAGCGGAAATAAACTGAAGGCATCGACCTTCTTCACAGGCGCTGTTGACCTCAGCGCCCTCGGCATTCCCGAAGGAGCATCTTTCGAGGTCTACGACGTCAGCGGAAGGAAAGTACATAGCGGTGTGAGGCGGAATTCCCATCTTTACCTCGAGAAAACAGGCATTTATTTTTACAGGGTTGAGGAGGAATCGGCCCGAAAGGGCCGATTCCTCCTCCTCAAATAAGGGGTATCCATGGAATACAAAATTCGAGACATCGATCTGGCTGTGGAGGGCTCGAGAAAGATAGGGTGGGCCCTCGAGCACATGCCGGTCCTAGCGAAGATCAGAGAGGATTTTGCTAAAAACAGGCCTCTCAAAGGTGTCAAAATAGCGGCCTGCCTGCACGTGACGCCCGAAACGGCCGCCCTCATGATAACCCTGAGGGAAGGGGGAGCCGAGGTGAGGCTCACGGCCTCCAATCCCCTCTCCACCAAAGATGATGTGGCCGCTTCTCTCGTGAAAGACCACGGAGTGCCAGTCTTTGCGATTCACGGAGAGGATAGGGAGAGCTACTACGAGAACATCGAGAGGGCAGCATCCTTCAATCCGCAGATAACCATGGACGACGGCGGAGATCTGACGACCTACCTGCACCAGAATGGCCTCACCGGCGGGGTTCTCGGAGGCACAGAGGAGACCACAACGGGGGTCATAAGGTTCAGGGCGATGGAGAGGGATGGAGCCCTGATGTACCCCATAATCGCCGTGAACGACTCACGGACGAAATACCTGTTCGACAACCGTTACGGCACGGGCCAGAGCACCATAGACGGCATCCTGCGGGCCACGAACCTGCTGATCGCCGGGTCGAACTTCGTGGTCTGCGGGTACGGCTGGTGCGGACGCGGCGTGGCGATGAGGGCGCGGGGAATGGGAGCCAGAGTGATAGTTACCGAGGTCGATCCCATAAAGGCCCTGGAGGCCCATATGGACGGCTTCACCGTGATGCCCATCGAAAGGGCGGCGGAGATAGGGGATTTCTTCGTGACCGTCACCGGGGACAAAAACGTCATCGGGAGATCCGCCATCGAAAAGCTCAAATCGGGCGCCATCCTGGCCAACTCGGGGCACTTTGACGTGGAGATCGACAAAAAAGCCCTCTACGATCTGGCGGAGAGGGTGGAGGAGGCGAGGCCACAGGTTAAACGCTTCATCCTCAAAGACGGGAGGAAGATCTACCTTCTCAGCGACGCCAGACTGGTCAACCTGAGCGCCGCAGAAGGGCATCCGCCGACGGTGATGGATATGTCCTTTGCCAACCAGGCCCTTGCCGCCCTCTACATCCTCGAGAACTCAGATAAACTCGAAAACCGCGTGTATACCCTCCCCTATGAGATCGATGAGAGGATAGCCCGCCTCAAGCTGGAGAGCCTGGGGGTGGAGATCGATTCCCTCACCCCGGAACAGAAAAGATACCTGGAGAACTGGAGGGAGGGGACATAAGGGTCTGAGTTCCCGTATCTTAGGGTTTTATGACCCATTCGATTTGCACAATTATGTAAAATTTTTGCACACTAAACTGAGTGTTCTGCGGAGATATGTGCATTAACTTCACTCTCCGTTATCTCCCCACACTATAAAGAACCTCTAAACCTCCTATTCACGCGAAAAATCACATTCGGCAGCGTTTTTGCTACATTTAAGGCGAATGGGTGGAGGTAAGAGATGAAAAGACGATTTAAGGGCTGTGAAGGAAAATGGGTGGGAGTGTTGATTTTACTCTTCCTTTCTTCTGTTCCCGCTCAAAACCCTCAGAATCCTGAAGCCAGATTGCCAATTCGTGCTGCAGAGAAGCCCAAAGTTGAGGTTTCCCCATACCCCTATGCTTCGGCAGGAAAAGCTCTGGTCACCTCATCGACTGACAAGATCGTCTTCTCATCGGACATCCTCTTGAGAAACTGGGCCGGGAAAAATCCCGTCGGCTGGTACGTTGATACCACTTTCTTTATAGCCGTCCTCCCACCGGTGCCGCACTGGGGGGCACTAATCCAGCTCAGCCCTCTGAGAGGGCCCGACGGTGAAATACCTCCCAATAGGTTGAGGGTATCTTCGCCGGCCGACGGAGAAAAGCAGAAACCGCTGGACAAGCCCCGCAAGATACTGATCAACAACCCAGAATTTCTGGGCAAGGAAATCCCCGTGAGACTGGCAGCAACGCCCGCATGGGATGATCCGCCCGGAAAATACAGCGGAAGTTTGATAATTCAGCCATATCCCGGAGACAGATCGCTGCCGTATGTCTCGCGCGGAGATGACGAAGCGGTGGATTATGAACAGGAGATATCGATTCAGATCGAAATCCCCCAGTTGATAACCATAATCGTCGAAAATACCGAGGTAAACTTCCAGGTGAACTTCGTGCCCGGAGAGTACAGCGCCTCGAAAAACGTGGTCTTCAGGGTACAGACCAACGCTTCCGAGTGGCACATAGACTGCAACGCAACGCCTCTCGTGCACACCGATAAAACCCATCAGATACCTCCCACCCGGCTTCTGTGGCAGAGAGTAGACCGATTTGGAAACGTCTTAGACGAGGGAAATCTCGGAGACAACCCCACTGTCCTCGTCGGGCAGGGGGCTGTCCAGGATATGGAGGTGATATTGCGCCTGCGTTTACAGACAAATTCCAGCGATATCGCAGGCAATTACAAGGGAACTCTGTCGCTGACGGGCTTAGCAGGTCCTTGATAACGAAGAAAATTTGGAGGGGAAAGGGCAAAATGGCAAGGCCATAAATACAAACAGGAGGTATGAAAATGTTGAAGAAAGCTGTGCTGGTGTTGGGGGTGCTGGTGTTAGCGATACCGGCATTCTCCTATAATACAACGTGGGATGGCGATCCGGACAACGTGATAACGATCAATGCTGATATCAACTGCTACATTCAGATCGATTGGCAGGATGTTGAAATACATTTCGAAGACGACACTTTCACTGATTGGTGGTCCTGGCAGCTCATGGGCGTTGGATACACGGCTTGTCCAGATCCCGAGGAAAAGTTTCCCCTCGATCCCTGGGCTGGCGATGCATACTATTGCGGCGATTCGGGCATATACTATGAATCGGGGGATGGAGCACGTATATTCGTGCGCTCAAATAACCTCCTGAGCATGACTGTGACAACGAACGGAGACCTTCAAGGGACCATAAACGATCCCAACAACAAGATCCCCACCTGGTTCACCGTCTGTCTCGCTCCTTTCTGGATCGGAGGAGTACAGCTCCAGGGTACCGTTCCTCTCGATGGTCCAGGACAGTATCTCTACGAGGACCCCAACAATCCAGGTGTCTTTCTCCACGGAGATGACAGCCAGGGGCACAACTATCCCAATCAGTACGCGTTCCCCTGCGAGCCCGCTGGGAATACCTGGACTCTGGGACCTATGTCCCCTTACATTCAGGGTACGATAAAGTTCCTGGCCCGGATACATCGTCATGGGTTGGCTGATCCCGGCGATTCCTACAGTACGACCCTGAATGTCGCTTTCTCGACGCCATAGCGAGAGTTCGTCAAAATTAAGCGGATGGGCGCAGCGATTGCAATCGCTGCGCCCATCCGCTTAAAATTATACCATGAGAAAGCCCCTTTTATTGCTGCTTATCCTCGCCTCCCTATCGGCGCAGAAAAAAGATGACGCCGAAATGCAGGGCTTCGCTGTTAGCCCTCTCAAAATCACCGTAGATGCGAGGCGTGGGGGAAGATCAACGTCAAAATTGACAATTCTGGCCCAGAATACGAAAAAACCACTGAAATTAGAGATAAGCGTTCAGGACCTCAAGCAGGACGAAAACGGGAGCAAAATAATTGCCCCCATAGGTCAGGGGGCGCGTTCCGCCTCCCGCTGGATTAAAATCGAGAGATCGGTTAATTTGCCCCCCAATGGGAAAAAGACAATACCCTTTTCCATAAACGTGCCTCCCACCGCGAGCGGCGCCTACTACTCATATATAGTCGTGAAATTAATCCCTCCCAAAGGGAAAGCCCAGTTCCAGACAGTCATTCAGCCCTCTGTGGCCGTCGAGGTAGAGGTGAAAGTGCGATCAAGTGCCCCGCTCCACATGGACGTGAAAAATCTTTACCTGGAGTCCGAAAACAGGTTCCTGGTCTTGGAGCTTCACAACACGGGAAAATGGAAAACGTCCGTCGAGGGCGATGTCCTCCTCTACCGAAAATCCAGTTTATCCCCGATCAGGGTCGAGATCCCCTTCAGGACGGGGGGCGTTCCCTTCGAGATATACCCCGGAATGATGGTTAAGGTTAGATGTCCTATAGACAGGGCGGTAAGGCCCGGCACTTACAGGGCAATAGCGAGGCTCCTCCTCAACGGGAAATGGAAGTCTAACAGCGAATTTGAGCTCTACGTGCCCGGAGAAAAGTCCGCCGCCCTGAAAAGCAAAAAACTGAGAAATGTCGAGTTCGACCTCGATATATCCGTTGAGCCCCGGATTATCGAACTTTCACTTCCATACCGCGGATCGCGAACGATCCCCGTCCGGGTGACCAATCACGACAAGAGGAAGGCCGAGATAAGGGCGACGATCTCCAGCGTGAAACTTGAAAAAAGCGGCTTTTTAACATACTTAAAAACCCCGGTGAAAGGAAACTGGATATCCCTCTCGACAGAGAAAGTCATCCTGGAGCCAAACCGAACACACACATTTCTTGTCAGGGTGACAACACCTCCGGGTTATGAGAAGGACAGCTTCGCTGTGGCGGCCGTGAGGATCAGGGCAAAAGCCCTCTCCAAAAGCGGAAAATGGCTATCGGAAAACGACTTCGGAGTGCTCCTCTCGGTGAATGACCCCCGGGTGTCGCCCGCGGACATCAGGGTCTTAAAACCCCGTCTGATAAGGCCTGCCCCGGAAAAAAATCCAACAACGGCTGTCGTAAAAGTCAAGAACACGGGCAAAAGGATCGCCAAGATACACGGGAAAATTCTGCTTGAGAGAGCAGACGGAAGTGTGATTTCCACGATGTATATCGGGAAAACGGAAGATGAAATCATCCTTCCCGGGAATATCAGGGAGTTCAGGATGCCTATAATTCCGTTAGATGCAGGAAAGTTCCGGGTCAAGGCGGTCATCTACCTCGGAGAGAGCACAACTCCCGTAGTCAGTTCAGTATCTTTCAGGAGCAAATCTTCTGTCCCCGAGGGGCTATAATGAACATGAAAAGAAAAAAACATCTCCTGCTCGGCTGGATTTACCTTTCTGCAATGGCACTGATTACCTGTGCCACCCCGAATCCGAAGCAAAAGGTGAATTTTCAGAGCGACCAGGAGGAATCAATATATCTCGTCCTGCAGAAAGTGAAACAACTCCATGCCCTCGGTCACTACAGCAGAGCCGCGGAGATCCTCAAATCTATCGGCCGCCAGAATTATTCCTATTATATGACCGACGACATCCTCTACTGGCTCGGAAGATGCAGGCTCAAACAGGGCCAGTACGAGAAAGCGGCGAGGTGCTTCAGGCTCCTGAGGAAATATTACCCACGATGTGAGGTTAAATTTGAGGACCTGCCAGAACTTGAAGCCCAGGCCCAGGAAATGAAGCCGATCGAGATAAAATCGGAGTCCCCCGTCGAGGGCGAGAGAGGAAGCGCGAAAAGCTCCAGGGGCCCCAGAATCTCAAACGTGTATTACGAAACGGATATCCGCCAGGTACTGGCCGATATATCAGCCCAGACAGGCATCACTATCATCCCGGGTCCATCCATTGAGGGTTACGTGACTGCTGAAATAAAAAACCTGCCCCTCGAGGAAGCGCTCGCTATGATGTTATATCCTCTCGGCTATAGCTTCCGCAAAATCGGCGACTTCTACCTGGTTGGCTCTATCTCCCCTGAGAGCCCCTCGTTCTCGATGATTGCCATCACGGAAGAGATAAAACCCAGGTATCGCACAGCTCAGGAGGTATATTCCCTCCTGTCCGGTTACCTGAAGGGCTATGTGCAGCCCGATCCTCAGGGCAATGCGTTGATAGTCACTGCCCCCGCGAACATCATCGAGAAAATCAAGGAAGAAGTCGATAAACTCGACCATCCTCCCGTGCAGGTACTGATCGAAGCGACCGTCGTGGAAATGGGTTCTAAAGCCCAGAAAATGCTCGGAATCGACTGGGACTGGACCGGGACGAAGAACAACATAGCCTTCAAAATCGCGAAATTTCAGTTTCCGTTGATGGATTCCTCTTTCCTGATGGAATATACGAAAGAAGGCGGCACATTCAAGGACATGCTTTTCGATATGCGGCTTGCTCTGAGAGCCATGGCCTCGAGCGACAAAATTCATATCAGGGCCAACCCGAAGATCACGACTCTGGACGGAAAAGAGGCCGTCATAAGAATTGGCAAGGAAGCCTATTATTCCCTGATGAGGGGCTCAACAGCTTATCCCTACATCACGCTCGAGAAAATATCCACAGGTATAATTCTCAAAATAACCCCTTACATCGGCGAAAAAGCCGATATAACAGCGGATCTGCACATTGAGATAAGCGATGTAACTGGCACTGGCCCTACCAATCTACCGGTGACAACTGTCAGATCTGCGGACACCAGGGTGCACATATTTAACGGCCAAACTATAAGCATCGGGGGCCTTACGTCACAGAGCGATAAAAACAGCGGCAATCGAATTCCCTTCCTCGGGAGCATTCCCGTCCTGGGCTATTTATTCGGCAGTTCAGGCTGGAATAAAGAAAAGACAGAGGTAATTATCTTCATCACTCCGCACATCCTGGTCGATCCGAGGGAATTCGACGATCTCTAAGCCTTACTTCACTCTCAAGTTATATTTTTGCAGCTTCAGATAGAGAGTCCGCCTGCCTATGTTCAGCAGTTTTGCCGCCTTTGTTTTATTGCCACCTGCAGCCCTCAAGGCTTCCAGTATAGCTTTTTTCTCCGCATCCTCAATTGTCTTACTGCTCGGTTGTATCTCATTTCTTTCTTCATTTAATAGCTCGGGCGGCAAATCCCTCGTGTCTATGCAGCTTCTATCACTGAGTATATAGGCTTTCTGAATAACATTTTTCAGCTCGCGTACATTACCGGGCCACCTGTAAAACATCATGGCTTCGAGTGCTCTCTTTGTCACGCCCTCTTTCCTCTTTTTGTATTTCCTGTTGAAACACGAAATAAAAAATTTGGCCAGGACCGGGATATCGCTCAGCCGATCCCTCAGAGGGGGTATCTTTATGCGCACACACGCCAACCGGTAATACAGATCCTTCCTCAATTTGCCCTTCTCTATAGCCTCGTCGACATCCTGATTTGTAGCGGCCAAAATCCTGACGTCGACCCTCGTATATTTCGAATCCCCAATGCGTTTGATCTCCCTGTCCTCTATCGCTCTCAGCAGCTTCGTCTGAAGAGAAACAGGCATTTCCACGATCTCGTCGAGGAACAGCACGCCTTTATTGGCGGCGCCGAAAAGACCCTTATAGTCTGAATTAGCACCCGTGAAAGAGCCCTTTTTATACCCAAAAAATTCGCTTTCCATAAGATCTCGGGGGATAGCGCTACAATTCACGGGTATAAAGGGCATAAAATTTCTATCGCTTAAAGCATGGATCACCCTCGCTGCGAGTTCCTTTCCCGTCCCTGTCTCACCCTCCAACAGCACCGGGAAATCCCCGTGGGCAACCCTCCTGATTACTTCTTTTATCCTCCTGATTTCTTTGCTCACCCCCACAATTGCATTAAGGGGATCGCCATCACTGTAGGATAAATCTCTCACAGCCCTTCTGCTCCTTTTTTAACAAGCCCAATTTTAATTTAACAAATGTATTTCGTGCTGTCAAGTCCAATATTGTCAAAAATTTGCACACCCCCTTTTTATGTGATCCATCTCATTGTCTATTTTGATCTTCAGCGGATTCATCTATTCCACCGTAGCTCCATCTAACTATGAGGTCTGACTCGGGCATAAAATCGGAGAATGTCCCGGAAAATGTTCTCTCCCCGTTGCTGATCTCGACCTCATCGAGAGGAATGGAGATGTGGATTTTTTTCCATACGCTCGGCATGCTCACCTTAAAATAGGCCTCTTTTAACGGCTGCACCCAGCTTCTCGTAGACCTGAGTATATACCGCGCATAGGCCGATTTCAGCTTCTGAACATACCTGACCCTGATTGTTTTCCTGCCTTCCGGCTCTATCGTGAAATTCAGCTTTATCCCCCGGGGAGTGAAGTTAAAATCGGCCTCCTCCACGATTATTTCGTCGGGGTAATCGGCGCTGTCGAGCGGAAAGGGGTAATACAGATAAGCCTCCACCCTCTCATCGGTAAGGTTTCTGAAAGTGTATTCTCCCTCCACAACCACACTGGTGCTGTCCAGGGTCATGGTCACCTTTTCAGATTCGAAAGAATAGGGAACTGAAGACAATGCCAGAAATAAAAGGGCCCAGATCGAGCTCATGGCATCAGTATCTTTTGGGTGCAAATTGTTCCTTTCTTCCCCGAAATCCTCAGAATGTAAACACCTTTTCTCGCTTTGGGAAAGGCGAAAAAGTGGATTCCTCTGTTCAAAATTCCCCTGTGGATCTCTGACAACACCCTGCCGGAAGGGTCTATAAGCGTCACCTTGAGAAATTGATCCCTCTGGATGTTCAGTACAACACCGTCTCTCATGACCTTCAGCTCGACCGACGGCTCACCCCCGGATATGGCGCTTTCTTCCTCTCTCACTCGATTGTAGCCGAGATATATATTCCTGTGGAGGGTATCGCCGGCGTGAACGTAAACAGATTCCTGATAGGTACCGTATTCGGGATGGGAAGCAGAGAGAAGGTACATCCCCTCTCCCAGGCCGAAAAGCCAGTAAAAGCCTAAGTTTACTCCTTCGACACAGCTCAGACAGCTCTGATATCCCATCGCACCCGATGCAGTGACCGACGCGTTCTCGAGATATGCGTTTCCCGGCCCCCGAACTGTGCCGAAAATATCGCCGTAATCGTCGTTGGCTAAGCCCGGCGTCGGGGTGAGATCGAAATACCACGACATATACTGGTCCTCCCATCCCATCATGCAGGAAGGCCCTATTATGTTGAGGCGGCTCGCAGACGCGCCCGCTGGAGGTGTGGGGAATTTCGTGGGGCTATAAAATCCCCAGTTATTCCAGTCCACATTTCCCCATATTATCCAGTCGACTAATGATCCATTATCGTTATACAACCTCAGTGTATCCGCTTCGTCACCCAGAGAAAACACTCCCGAGGTATTCCATGTGCCGACGATAAGATAGAAAGTATCGACAATATTCCAGGAATCGATAACGGCTGTTCCTTCGTGCGTTACTATCGTCCAGCCCCCCACATCGCCAAGGCTGATGTCTGGCTCCGCATGGAGCTCAATCCATTCAGAGGAACCCGGCCCGGTTTTTATCTCGTTTACAATAGTGACCACATAGGGGTTGGCGAAGAGGCCTCCGCAGAACGATAAGAAAAGAACAAATAAAAAACCTCTCATAAAGCACCTCCCACGTTTTCGGCCTATATTAATTAATTAAACCCAAAATAGGCAGCTTGCAAGTACCACCTGAACAGGCACCTCCCAAAGGGCTCCAGCACAGAAGGCAGGTGTGTGGATGTATGTCCGGGGAATGATATTTTTGAGGTCGTAAATTGGGAGACGGTTATGTTAGGGGTCGGGTCGTGCAACCTGCACGACCCGACCCCAAGTAATTTACTGAAACTCAGTAAGTTACAGCACACCTCCGCGTGCGTAACGCACACTCTCTCTTTCCGTTGTGGGACAAGGGATCGGCGATGTGCTTCTAATCCTCTGTATCCATTGTGGCGGAAGAGATACGGCAATTTTACTCACTTGAAAGCGGTCGAAAAAATTTTGCGCACAGTTAAATATTTTCCAAAATTTTGAGGTTCAAAGAGTACTGAGGGGTCGGGGGGTGCAACCTGCACGACCTGACCCCAACAAAACCAACAAACCAACAACAGAAGAGCGCGGTCCGCAAAGCGGACCGCGCTCAACGCTTTATCTCGGGTTCTGCTGCCGGGGGCAGGCTACGGCATCACTCGCACTTCGAATAGCCACAGTCCCGGCAGATCATACAGCCCTCGGTGTAAACCATAACTCCCCCACATTCGGGGCAGATCTCGGCGTCACTGTATGAATCCTCCTCGCTCTTTTTCCCGTCGCCAGCCATGAGGAGGACAGGGCTGACCACAGCCGATTTGCCGTTTTTCTTCGGAAGGAGCTCGAGCTGCTCGCCTCCCTTCAGGTACTTCTCGAGGGCCTTCGCTATGGCGTCTGGAACCGAGAAGACTATCTCGCCGTCCTCCTGCCTCACGGGCGTGGAGCTCTTTATGGACTTGAGCTGTTTGATGACCTCCTTGGGCGAAATCCCGGACCGAAGGGCGAGAGATATCAGACGTCCTATCGCTTCGGTGAAGGCCATCGAGGAGGACCCCGATTTGCCCAGGTGGACGAAAACCTCGAAAAGGCCGTATTCGTCTTCGTTGACGGTGACATAGAGGCTTCCCATCTCCGTCTGCATCTTTATGGTGCGGCCCTTCGTCACCAGGGGCCTGGAGCGAGGCGAGATGGTCCCCGCCCTCTTTCTTTTCTCGCTATCTTTTGCCACCACTATCACCTGCTCCTTCCTTGAACCGTCCCTATAAACGGTGATGCCCTTGAGGTTCAACTCATGGGCATGCATATAAGCCTTCTCCACATCTTCCGGCGTTGCCTCGTTCGGCATGTTGATCGTCTTCGACACGGCATTGTCGACATATCTCTGAAAGGCAGCCTGCATGCGCACATGTTGCTCGGGCGGAATATCGAAGGTTGTATCGAAAATCTCCCTGACCAATTCCGGTAACTCCTCGACCCTCTTTATCGTTCTCTTGCCTGCCAGCTTCTCCATGATGGTCTCGGAATAAACTCCCAGTTCCCGAAGGGCCTTTTCGAGATACCTGTTAACATAGAGAAGCTCCTTGCCCCCGAGAACTTTTTTCACGTAAACAAGGGAAAAAATGGGTTCGATGCCGCTCGATGTATCGGCGATCATGGAGATCGTGCCGGTGGGGGCTATGGTGGTCACGGTGGCATTCCTCATGGGGGGCTTGAAAACGCTCTTATCTATGTTCGGGAAAGAACCCCTTTCTTCGCCGAGTTCCCTCGATTTCTCGCGGGCGACCTCCTGGATAAACTTCATGACCTCGCTGCCGATGTCCAGAGCCTCCCGGGAGCGGTAGGGAACCCCGAGCTGGATCAGCATGTCGGCGAATCCCATCACGCCCAATCCGATCTTCCTGTTGGCCCTGGTCATCTCTTCGATCTCGGAGAAAGGAAAGTGGTTGGCATCTATGACGTTATCGAGAAAGTGAACGGCATCCTCCACCGTCTTTCTGAGCCCGTCCCAATCGATCCGGTCGAGGGCTTCCTTAAGGGTCGCCTTTCTCCCATTTTCCAGGAAGAACATTTCTCCGTGCACGAATTTCGCCAGGTTCACTGAGCCCAGGTTGCATGACTCATAGGGAAGCAGGGGCTGCTCGCCGCAGGGATTTGTGGACTCGATCTCGCCTGCTCCGGGCACGGGATTGAATCGATTTATCACGTCGATAAAGATGACGCCGGGCTCGCCGTTCCTCCACGCCCCGTCGACGAGCTTTTTCCAGACCTCCCTTGCCCTCAATTTACCCACAACCTTTCCTGAGCGGGGGTTTATGAGCTCGTACCCCTCGTCCTTTTTGACGGCCTCCATGAACCTGTCGGTTATGGCCACGGAGATGTTGAAGTTAGCGAGCTCTCCCTCTTTATGCTTGGCTGTTATGAAGTCGAGGATATCGGGGTGATCGACCCGCAGGATCCCCATGTTCGCACCGCGCCGCCTCCCGCCCTGTTTCACCGCTTCGGTGGCCTCGTTGAACACCTTCATGAAGGAAATAGGTCCCGAGGCCACTCCGCCGGTGGAACTGACGATATCGTTGTGCGGTCTGAGCCTCGAGAAGGAAAATCCGGTTCCGCCCCCCGTTTTATGGATAATTGCCGTTTTTTTTACAGCCTCAAAAATTTCATCCATGGAATCTCCCACCGGAAGCACGAAGCAGGCCGATAGCTGTCCCAGGGGCGTTCCCGCGTTCATCAGCGTGGGGGAGTTGGGGAGGAACCTGAATTCGACCATCATGTTATAAAACTTTTCGGTGACGGCCTCCACGTCGGCCGCCCCGTCATAAAGCCTCTCTACCTCTGCGATGGTCTGGGCGACCCGCAGAAACATCTCCTCGGGTGTCTCGATAACCTCCCCCTTGTTGTTTTTCTTCAGATACCTGTTTTTCAGAATCGTCAAAGCGTTTTCGGAAAGACTCAACTCGCTCAATACCATTTCTCTAACCCCCTTATTTCCAATGACTTATAGAGATTTTCGACCCACTTTTCCACATTATATAATTCTCCCTCTCGTCTGTCAAATGGGAAATTTAACCTCTTATGCCACAAAAACATATTTGAATTTCGCTGGAACAAAACTATTCAAAGTTGCTCATTAACTCAAAAGGGAAATTGCGACAGGCAGGAATTTTATTCTCTCGAAGAAACAGGGGATTTACGTGTTTTCTGATTTCTTTTTCTCATATCGAACCGATAGGGGAAATTCCATAAGTCGCTGTGTGCCATAGGGGACAACCGCGAGACAAAATTTAACTCGAAAGGGCTACTTCTTCAATGTACCCTATTCTCCTGTACCTTTCCCTTCGCTCCCTGAGGACCTCCTCGGGATCTTTAACGACCAGCTCTTTCAGGTGATAGAGTACCCTTTCCTTCGCCGATTTTATGGCCGTCTCAGGGTCTCTGTGGGCACCTCCGAGGGGTTCCTCTATGATCTCGTCGACGATTCCCAGCCTCTGAAGGTGCTCCGGGGTCAACCTAAGGGCCTCGGCCGCCTTCGGGGCAAGCTTCCCGTCTCTCCAGATAATCGAAGCACAGCCCTCGGGAGATATCACGGAATAGATCGAATACTGCATTGCCAGCACCCTATCGGCAACGGCGATGCCGAGAGCGCCGCCGGACCCCCCCTCTCCTATTATGAGGGTCAATAGGGGAGTTTTGAGCTGCAGCATTACCTTGAGGTTCTCGGCTATGGCCATGGACTGTCCCCTCTCCTCGGCGCCGACACCCGGATATGCCCCGGGCGTATCGACTATCGTGAAAACCGGAAGGGAGAACTTCTCGGCGAGCTCCATCAGGCGCCGGGCCTTCCTGTATCCTTCGGGATGGGGCATTCCGAAGTTCCGCCTTATCTTCTCGTTGGTGCTTCGGCCTTTTTCCTGCCCGATCACCACCAGCCTCAGGCCCTCGAGCTTGCCTATACCGCCCACGATGGCAGGATCGTCGCCATAATGCCTGTCCCCGTGGAGCTCCACAAAATCATCTATCATGCCGTTTATGAAATCAACGGCATGAGGCCTGTCCGGATGTCTGGCGAGCTGGACTTTCTGCCACTCGGTGAGCTGCGAATAGATCCGGACCTTGATCCTGTTGGACTGTTCTTCTAAGGTCTTTATCTCCTCGGCGAACTCGGGATGCTCCCTGGTTAGCTTCTTTAACTCCTCGATTTTTTTCTCGATCTCGTATATGGGCCTTTCGAAATCAAGAAATCTCATGGCTTGAAGCTATAGGTGAGCCCTAAATGATGTACATCGTCGAAGCCCAGGGTCGTGAGCCTGTAAGCATAGGACAGGGTAAAACCCTTAAACCCATAAGACAGCCCGAAAACAAGGGGATCAACCTCACGGCCCAGAGCATAGGCAACCATGAGCCCCAGATTATCGACGGGGGCAAAATTCGCCTTGAAAAGGTGTTCCACTCCCAGGCCTGAAAAAAGGCTCTTGTTCTCGTTGTAAGTGATGACCTTCCGATACTCGTAACCGAACCTGAACTTACTTATCTCCCCGCTCCCGGAAAATCTCACCTCGGTGGGCATCTTGTAGTCAATCTCCCTGAAACCGGCCTTCAGGCCGAAATGCCGCACTGCCAGGCCGAAACTTGCGAAGGGGAGCTTCTGAGGCCTGTAGAACATCCCCGCATCGAGAGTTATGTTCGAGGCCTCGTCATAAAGTATCTTGTCGTAAAAATAGCTTATGCCGAAACCTATGGAGAGCTCCTGATCTATCCTGAAGCCCTTCCTCAGGGAAAAGTTCAGGGCGTAGGGCCTGAAACTCGGGCCGCCTTCGTCATTGGGAGAAGTTTCCTGGTACTCGAAACTCCCGAAGTCCACATAAAGAAGGCTCACACCATAGGTCTTCCATTTCAGGTTCAGCGTCGACAGCCTGGAATCCGACAGCCAGAAGGTCTGTCCAAGTTCTATGCCCTCTCCCGGGATCACGAGGATCCCCGGATTTAACATGGCAGAACCCAGATAAGCTTCGGAAACAAAAGGTTCTGATGGATCCGTGGGCACGAGCTCAAAATTAAAACCCGGTCCCGCAGCCAGCAAAGCCGCGATAAAGAGATGCAACATAACTTCTCACTCTCCTTGTGTTTGAGCCATATTTTAAAGCACAGCCTCCCATTTTCCCATCATTTCCCTGGCGAGATCCACATATCGCCTCGCGCCTTTCGAATCTGGCGCAAAGGAAAGAAGGGGTTTCCCCAGGACGGGGGATTCGAGAAACCGGACGCTGCGCGGAATGGTCGTCTCGAAGACTTTTTCGTCGAAATATTTCTTGATCTCGGATACTATATTGGGCGCAAATCTGAATCTCCTGTCGTACATGGTTATGACGAAACCCTCTATCTCCAGCATCGGGTTGAGAGAGGACTTTATCAGCTTGATCGTCTTCAACAGCTGAGGCAGCCCCTCCAGGGCGAAGTAATCGCATTGAAGCGGTATCAGAACGGAGTTGGCAGCCACGAAACTGTTGACCGTCATGGTGCTGAGGGTGGGGGGAGAGTCGATCAGCAGAATATCAAAGCCTTCAAGCTTCTTAAAGGCATCTTTGAAACGCCTCTCCCAGCCCTTCTGGCTCCGAAGCTCCACTTCCAGTCCCTGGAGTTCTGAGGAGGAGGGAATTATGTAAAATCCCCTGGGTTCCGCGGGAACGGCCGCGTCGTCGACGCCGCTGATCCCCTGAAGCACATCATAAAGGGTCCTGCCCTTATAGCCATCGTGGAGCAGAGACTTGGTGAGACCACCCTGGGGATCGGCGTCCACGAGAAGGACCCTCTTCCCGAGAAAGGCAAAAGAGGCCGCGAGATTTATCGCCGTGGTGGTCTTTCCCACGCCCGGCCTCTGGTTGGCAATGGCTATCTTCCTCATTCTCGTCTATTATACTGACCTCTTGCCCCGAAATTCAACGTATTTAATCTCTCCTGAAAAACAAAAGGTAAAAGGGTGCTGTCCTGTATGGATTCTCGATTATCTCTATCCTATCGGGAAGCAATTCGAGCCTTTTGTCAGCGGAGTAGAGGAGGAGGTAGCCTCCCTCCTTCAAGAGGTGGGGAAGTTCGTCCAGCAGTTCCTCGGTGCTCCCTGTCGCCCTCGTCAGGGCGAGATCGGCTTCGTATCTCAGATCCTCCCATCGCGCGTTAACCACCTCCAGGTTCTCCAGTCCGAGTTCCCTCCGGACCTCCCTGAGGAAAACCCACTTCTTCCTCCTGGATTCTATCAGTGTGAACCTCTTTTCGTCGAGAACGATGGCCAGGGGGATCCCGGGAAACCCGGCCCCCGAGCCAAGATCGAGAATGTGTCGTCCCTCAACGTAGGGCGATATGAGAAGCGAATCGGCGAAGTGCTTCTCAAGTCCTTCTTTCAGGTCTCTCCTCGACACCAGAGCAAACCTGTTCCCCCAGAGGAGAAGCAATGATTTATAGGCCTCAAGCCGTGCCCACTTCTCGGCGGGAATGGAAATTCCCCTTTCTTCCAGAAGGAGCTTCAGCCTCTTGAAATTACTCATCGAGCCTCACCTGAATGACCTCTTCCCTTTCCAGGGTCACGGTCCCCGGCTGCCCGGGAACCCGCCTGACGTATTTTCTGGGGGTGTAGCTGACGAGCCCCTTTCCGTCCGCCGAAAGGTTGGAATGGAGAAGCGCGAGCCGGGCGGCAAATAATATGTCATCCTCACCGGGTTCCCGGCCCTCGGTTTTAAGGATCACGTGAGCTCCTTTTCCGCCCTTCACGTGAAAAAATATGTCGTCCCTCGTGCCGAGCTCAAAGGTCACCATCTCGTTGCTCTTCCTGTTTTTGCCTATATATACCCTGAGTCCTCCTGGCGAAGTGAAAACGTGATAGGGCGGGGTAGACTCTTTACCTCCCTGTGCCTCTTTCGGTTTTTCCCCCTGTCTGCCCGTCTCAGAGCGCTCCCGGATTTTCCTGTCTATCTTCTCGAGGCCCCTCTTCATTCGCTTGTAAAGGCTGAAGTAGCGGTCGGCGTTCTCTCCAGGACTCAACCGCGGATCCAGTGGGATCACCTTCCCCTCTAACTCAACGGAGCTGGCTCCCCCCTCGATCTCGTTGATGTGGCGAAGAATCAGTTCGCCGTATTCCCTGAACCTGGGGAATTCCCTCAGCCTTTCTCTCTCCCGCAAAAGAGCCTTCAGGACCCGGTCTTCCCTCTCTTTCCTGGGAGAGGTCTCTCTGAAATAATACTCTATAGCCTCTGAGAGCGTCTCGAATTCTGCCCTTTCTTTTCCCTCTAAGCACGGGGAGGGCAGGGGGGCGTAATAGAGGGGCCGCCCATCCTCGAGATAGACGAGGGGCTTCTTTTCCTCAAGGGCTCTCTTCACGTAATCTGAGACCAGATTTCTGAGATTCTCACCGCAAGATAAGTAGGGGAAAAACTTCCCCAGGTAAGTCCTCAGCTCCGTATCGTCCATTTCGTCAAGCCGGAAGAGACTTCGGGGCTTCTCCGGTGGAGGCACGTATTTCTCGTCCCGGACCACCTTCCTGAACCGGGATCTTCCGGGAGGCACCTCCTGAAAAAAATCTGTTATGATGCCGTCCTGGTCCACCAGTATCACGTTTGAATATTTCCCGGTCAGTTCGATCGCCAGAACAGGACGGCTCATAAGGCCGTGTGAGAGCTTTTTTTCGAAAAGCAAGTATAAAACCCTATCCCCCCTCCGAATTTTTGCTCCTCGGAGCCTGTAGCCCTTTAAAAGGGGGGTAAATGAATGGGGATCGCCCCCCATTGAGTCTGTCAGATGAACCCTTATGTGGGGGTGCATAAGAGATACGAAGAGACGCTTGGCCCTGCCCTTGAATTCGAAAAAGAGGTCCCTTTTCTCGCAACGGACTTCCCGTATTTCCCCGTTCAGCAATTCGCTGAGGATCTCATCCCGGATTATCAGGATATCGAGCTCTGAGAACATCATCGGAAAAGTTTAAGGCAGGAAATCACATAATAAAAGAAAATGGGCCTAGGTGGAGTCGAACCACCGACCTCGCGCTTATCAGGCGCGCGCTCTAACCAGCCTGAGCTATAGGCCCATTGCGGTTTTTAATATAAAATAAAGAACTCCTCCTGTCAATATCTCGGCAGAATACCTCTCGTCCCCAATACAGAAGCTGGAAACATCGGCAAATCACTCACTGTCCTCGCAGCAAAAGCCTCTCCTCTCAAACCTTCCCGGTTTTATCCTTCTCCCCCAGCAAATGTCGTCTCTTCAGCCCCTTTCACGACTACAATTTTACGGGAACTTCCCGCCCTTCTGCCAGGACGAGCTCGGGATGGCTCATGAGCTCGAAGGGGTTACCGTTCCAGAGAACAAAGCTCGCCAGCTTGCCCTTCTCGACGGATCCGAGAACGCCATCGATGCCCAGGATCTTCGCGTTTCTCATAGTTATTATCTCAATCGCCTTTTCGGGCGTAATTCCGTAAAGAAGGAAATACCGAAGTTCGTAAAAGAGAAGGTACTGGAGTACGACGGGGTGATCTGTCATCAATCCATAGAAAACGCCCGATTCTATGAGGGGCTTTACGTTTTTATAGCTCGAATTTTTCAATTCCACCTTATAGTTGAAGCTTGAGATGGGGCCGTAGACCACGGGAATGTCTTCATTTTTTAGTTCGACGAAGATCTCCTTCTCAAAGACATCGGCGGTGTGGTCGGCAGTCACCTTCAGTCCGAATTTCTTCTTGAGGTCTATGAGGTAAAGCACATCATCGGCCTTGTGCACGTGCACTTTTCCGATCTTCTCGCCCCTCAGGAGCTCCAGGATCGACCTCTCGAAAGGAGTGAGTTCAACCTCCAGGCTCTCTTTCAGGAGCGCCTTCCTCTCCTCAAATTCCTCCTGCGTTATTTCCCCCTTCTTCAAAGACTTCTCCAGATCCTTAACGCCTTTTTGAAATTCTATCTCTTGCTTCCTGGCTTTCCTCTTGACCTCGTCAAGCTTGAATTCCAGGTGAGAATTTGCGCCCATCCTCGTATTGAATCTCTTCCCACCCCATTGTCCGTACACAGAACGGGGATTGTAGCCAAGCGCCATCTTGTATCCGTAATCCCTGAAAAAGGCTTCCTTCCGGTTCCTGGCGAAATTTCTGATGACCACAGCCTTTCCGCCCAGAAGGTTACCGCTGCCGGGAACTATGCAGCTGTATAGCACCCCGTTCTCCACTGAGTTTTTAAAGGCAGTATCGTCGAAATAAACCGAATCCAGTGGATTTAACACGGGCTGAATCGAATCGGCGTAATCGTTGGTTTCACCCTCGGTGTAGGGTTCACCTTCTCTATCCATTCCGATGTGAGCATGGGCATCTATAAAGGCCGGCGTGGCATAGGGAAATTCCCCGACGAGATCTCCTTCCGGTTTCTTTGTTCCGACATAGGAAATCTCATTGTCACTCACACCTATGTACACATTCTCCAGGAGGTTTCCCTTCCCATCATAGAGCTTCTTCGCAAAGTATACCTTCATGATCGCGCTCCTTTTTTTTCACCGATATTCCCGACAGAACCGAATTTTCGCATTAAAAAATCCAAGTTTCTCGCACTGCAAAACATACAGCGTTCGCATTACGAACTTTCCTGATTATAGCTTAACCTGGTGAGAGCGTCAACACTGAAAATTCCGGTGAATTTTTTCGTGCGGCTGGCTTAAAAACGGAACAGTGCGTCCGCAAAGGGAGTAAAGTTGAGACTCCCCGGCATTTTCTCTGCTCTCAAACTGAAATCCCAAAGAGAAAGTCGGGTTTTCGGAAAGTCAGGAGCCGAAAAGAGCAGGGCAGTCCCCTGTTCCGGTGGAATCGAACGAAGGGGATTCCTGTTACTCCTTTTTGGGAGAGTCTCAGCCGATCCTTCCCGGGAATAATGAGGACGCTGGATGCTTTAGACCCCTTTCAGAATTCAGATCCGAAAAATAAAAAAGGCGCCTTCCTCACGGATAAGCGCCTTTAAGAGATAAAGTGGTGTGCCTCTGAGTTTAAAGTTCTTTTTGCTCCTTAAGAAAGGAGGTGATCCAGCCGCACGTTCCCGTACGGCTACCTTGTTACGACTTCGCCCCAGTCACCGGGTTCGCCCTAGGCACCTCCCTCCCCTTGCGGGGTTGGGCGAGTGACTTTAGGCGCCCCCGGCTTCCATGGCGTGACGGGCGGTGTGTACAAGGCCCGGGAACGTATTCACCGCCCCATGCTGATAGGCGATTACTAGCGATTCCGGCTTCACGGGGTCGAGTTGCAGACCCCGATCCGAACTG
>JAGGUL010000127.1 GCA_021158525.1 Candidatus Hydrothermota bacterium
CTTGATGCTTCCACTACTTGCCATGTGTAACCGTCGTTGTTTCCGTCCTCCACGGACCAACCCGATGGTATTGAGCCGCTCTCGAAATTCTCAATCAGAAGCCAGGCCCAGCCCTTAGCTCCCGATTTGGGGATATCTTTCAGGGATGGATCGAGGTAAACAGGCCTGCCTATCTGCAACCTGTCTCCCCCTCTTGCCATCTTTGAGTTCAATCCATCCTCACCCATTATCGCCGGGTTGCCCCACATGAGGCCAACCGCTGCCACCATCAGCATCAAGATCATCATTCTGCGCCCCATAACTTCCTCCTTTTCCCTCCTTCTTTTTTCTCCTTTTGTGTAAGATATCGATATGTGTCGCCCCTGGTCCTGTCAACATTCGGAGGCAAAATCTTTTGTGTCACAATAAGTTAGACGAATAAAATACCCCAAAAAGACACACTTAAAGAAATTTAACGACGCCGTTAAGTTGATCTTCTAAAGCTTTTTAAAATGCACATTTTGAAAATTTATCAAATTTCTTGACATTACGAAACTTTGACCATTAAAATTTTGGACGAAGGATTTAGAATTCAACAGGTTTATGAACCTAAAAGGAGTATTTGAAAATGGAGAACCTAAATCCCTACCAAATAGCACAGGTGCAGTTTGACCGTGCTGCAGATAAACTTGACTTAGAACCTTGGATGAGAGATCTTCTGAAGACCCCCGATAGATGTGTTACGGTTAATTTTCCTGTTAAGATGGATGACGGGAGTGTAAAGGTGTTTACTGGCTATAGGGTTCAGCATAATGATTCTCGCGGACCGTATAAAGGAGGTATAAGATTTAGTCCAGAGGTTAGTCTAGACGAGGTAAAAGCATTAGCTTCATGGATGACTTGGAAAACAGCACTTGTAGATGTTCCTTTTGGGGGAGCAAAAGGTGGGGTTGTTTGTGACCCAAGCAAGATGTCGAGAGCTGAGATTGAAAGACTGACACGACGTTTCACTTATGAAATAAGTGATATTATTGGTCCTGATATTGATATTCCTGCACCTGATGTGAATACAAATGCACAGATAATGTCCTGGATAGTTGACACATACAGCATGATACAAAAGCGGAATGTTTTTGGTGTTGTTACAGGGAAACCTACCTTTTTAGGTGGCAGTCATGGAAGATCTGAAGCAACTGGGAGGGGCGTTGCGACTGTAGCACTGGAACTTCTAAAAGATGAAGGTCTTGAACCAAAAGGTTTGACCGCTGTGGTGCAGGGTTTTGGAAATGTTGGTTATCATGCAGCCAGAATCTTTGTTGAGAAAGGAGTAAAAGTAATTGGAATAAGTGACATATCTACAGCTATGTACAATCCTGATGGAATTGATGTTGAGGATGCAAGAAAGTACGCCGAAAAGAATGACTTTCTTCTCGAAGGGTATGATAAAGCAGAGCATCTTTCACCCAAAGAAAGCATACTTGAAGTCGAGACAGATATTTTGATCCCTGCTGCTGTGGAGAATCAGATTACTATGAAGAATGCAGGAAATATTAAGGCTAAGTATGTTGTAGAAGGAGCAAATGGTCCAACAACACCTGGTGCAGACAAAATTCTTTATGAAAAAGGCATAATTGTTGTCCCGGATCTTCTTGCTAATGCAGGCGGAGTGATTGTGAGTTATTTTGAATGGGTGCAGAACATACAGAAAGAGCAGTGGCCGTATGAAATGGTTGTTCGCAAACTTGAGGAGAAACTTATTAGCGCTTATAAAAATACTCGCAACTTAGCAGAAGAAGAAAGAGTTGATATGAGAACTGCTGCTTATATGATTGCTATCGACAGAGTAGCAAAGGCAATAAGAACAAGGGGCATTTACCCATGAGTTCTTCTCCTCTAACAAAAGAGGGCAAGCAACGATACTCAGGGAATGGGTAAAAATCCTATCGCAAGGAAAGCAAGGGGTTCCCGCTTCCGCGGGAACCCCTTTTTTGACCTCAATTCCGAGGAGAACCCTGTATTCTGTATAATTCTGCCCAAAAGGAGAGAGAAATGAGGCTTACCTTCAAAGGAGGCGTTCATCCTCCTTACAGAAAATATACATCGGAAAACCCCATAAAGGAGATCGGCATCCCGGAAGAGGTTATAATCCCGCTTTCCCAGCACACGGGGGCTCCGGCAAAGCCGCTGGTAGACAGGGGCGCGAGCGTGTACAGGGGCACTAAAATCGGGGAACTCCAGGGTTTCATATCGGCGAACGTCCATTCGCCGACTTCCGGCAAAGTGAAAAGGGTATTCGAATGGCCACACCCCGTTGCCCTGAAGTCCCTGCCCGCCATAATCATCGAGCCCGACGGCGAGGACACCCTCGATGAGAACATAAAAGAGGATGCGGACTACCTGAATGCCTCTCCCCAGGAGATCGTGGAAAGGGTCAAGGAGGCCGGGATAGTGGGCATGGGAGGCGCCGCCTTTCCCACCCACGTGAAACTCTCTCCCCCCAAAGAAAAACCCATCGACACGCTCATCATAAACGGAGCGGAATGTGAGCCCTATCTCACCGCCGACGACAGGCTCATGCGCGAGCACGCAGATGAGATAATACAGGGCGCCTACCTGATCCTGAAAGCCGTGGGGGCCAAAAGGGGGGTCATCGCCATCGAGGACAACAAGCCCGAAGCGATAGAGGTCATGGAGAGGGCCGTCAGGGACTTCCCCGATTTCGAGGTGGCCGTGATGAAAACCAAGTACCCCGAGGGCGCTGAGAAACAGCTTATCTGGGCCCTCACGAGGAGGCAGGTGCCGAGCGGCGGGCTGCCCATGGATGTCGGAGCACTGGTTCAGAACGTCGGAACTTCGCGGGCCGTTTACCATGCGGTAAGGTACAGGATGCCCCTCATAGAAAGGGTGACAACTCTGACCGGAGGGGCCCTTGCCAATCCTGGCAATTATCTGGTGAGAATCGGCACCAAGGTCGAGGACTTCCTGAAAATGGCCGGTGGCCTCGCCGAAGAGCCCGTTAAAGCCATCATGGGAGGGCCCATGATGGGAATAGCCCAGTATACCCTCGATGTCCCGATACTCAAAGGCACTTCCGGCGTCCTTCTCATGACAGCGAGAGAAGTGGAACTACCCAGAGAAAGAGATTGCATACGGTGTGGAAGATGCGTAGAAGTCTGCCCGATGTTCCTCTATCCCACGCGGATGGCCTATCTGATCAAAAACAAGAGGTTCGAGGAAGCGAGAGAAATCGGTGTCCTGGATTGCATCGAGTGCGGATCCTGCTCCTATGTCTGTCCTGCCCGAATACCCCTCGTTCAGTACTTCAAATATGCCAAGGCCGAACTCAGGCTGCTGGCTCAAAAAGCATAAGAGGAGGCGATATGAGCGGAAATAGTCTTTACCTCACGCCATCTCCCCATATTTTCGCCCGGGAGAACATCAGGGGGATAATGTGGAGAACGGTCGCATCCCTCGTCCCCCCTCTTCTGGCGGGTATCTACTTCTTCGGCCTGAGGGCCCTTCTCCTGACAGCAGTTACCGTCGCAACTGCGCTTCTGACGGAATATCTGTTTCTCCTTCTGCGTAAAAAAGACACGAGCGCTGTTTCCGACGGAAGCGCCGTTATAACGGGGATCTTGCTGGCCCTGATTCTTCCTCCGCGTTTCCCCCTTTATGCCGCAGCGATCGGCTCCTTCTTCGCCATTGCCTTCGGAAAACAGATTTTCGGAGGGCTGGGCAATAATATCTTCAACCCTGCCCTTCTCGGCAGGGCCTTTCTCATGGCCGCTTTCCCCGTCGAATCGACCGTCTACCCTCCTCCGATCCGGAGCATCTTCGGACTTGACGTCATAACGCAGGCCACACCTCTGACTGCGATGAAATTCTCCCACATAAAGACGCCTTACATAAATCTCTTAATCGGTAACACGGGCGGATCGATGGGAGAGACCTCAGCCTTACTCATCATTCTGGGAGGCCTTTACCTCATCTACAAAAAATACGTCGACTGGAGGTTGCCCCTCTCCTACATCGGGACGGTCTTTGTGCTCGGAGGGATTTTCTGGCTCATCAACCCGCAGAAATATCCCGACCCCCTGTTTCACATTCTCGCCGGGGGGCTGATGCTCGGGGCTTTCTACATGATAACCGACATGGTGACATCGCCGGTGACTCCAAAGGGCAGGGTGATTTACGGAATCGGCGCGGGTATATTCGTCATAATTATCAGGCTCTTCGGAGGATACCCCGAAGGTGTCATGTTTTCCATTCTCCTCATGAATTCCGTGAGGCCCTGGATTGACAGGCTCATAGTACCCAAAAGATTCGGAGAGGTGAGGAAATGAAACTCGAGTTTAAAATGATAGCTGTGCTCACGGCTATTGCCCTGGCCTCGGGCGGCATTCTCGCTTACACCTATGTCTCCGCCATCGATTCCATAGAGAAAAACAACGAAGAAGCGAAGAAAAAGGCCGTGACCACCGTATTGCCCGGGGTTCAGGAATACAAAGAGGTAAAGATCGACAAGCATACCTCTTACTTCATAGGGAAAAAAGACGGCGAAGTCATAGGATATGCAGTTCTCACAGAGGGCAGCGGTTTCCAGGGAATGATCAAGCTCATGGTGGGATTCGACAGGGACGTAAAAAAGATCACGGGGCTCGAGATCCTCGAGAACGTGGAGACCCCGGGACTCGGCAACAGAATAGCTGAAGACTGGTTCAAGGAACAGTTCAAAGACCGGGTACCGGAGCTCTGTGTCGTAAAGGGGAAGAAGCCCGAGACTGAGCACGAGATAATGGCCATCACCGGCGCGACGATATCGTCCAGAGCAGTCACGAAGATCATCAATCAGGCTTACGAAAAGCTACAAAAAGCCCTTGGAGGTGAGGAATGAAAAAGGGTTCCGCTTCCTATGAATTCGTAAAGGGCCTCTGGAAAGAGAATCCCGTCCTGGTCATGCTGCTCGGAATGTGCCCGACTCTGGCTGTCAGCAACAGCGCCATCAACGGCATCGCTATGGGCCTTGCCGTTATATTCGTTCTCGTCATGTCATCGCTCATAATCTCGGCGATCCGAAAACTTATTCCTTCCGAAGTCCGAATTCCCTCTTTTATCGTTGTCATAGCTACTTTTGTGACCATGACCGATCTCTTCTTCAAGGCCAGGTATCCCGACATATCCAAGGCACTGGGTCCCTTTATACCGCTCATAATTGTGAACTGCATCATCCTTGCCCGCCAGGAAGCTTTTGCCTCAAAGAACTCCGTAGGTCTGTCACTCGTCGACGCCATCGGAATGGGGCTCGGCTTCACGTGGGTCCTCTTTCTCCTGGGAACAATAAGGGAGATACTCGGATTCGGGACCTGGTTCGGACATCCTGTTCTGGGAGGCTGGTTCCACCCGCTCATTGTCATGATCCTTCCCCCTGGAGCCTTCATAACTCTGGGCGTCCTGGTGGGGCTGAAGAACATGATAAAGAAGGAGAGCTAAAATGAGCCTTTTCATAATCATCATTGCCACCGTGCTCGTCAATAATTTCGTTCTTTCCTACTTCCTAGGCATATGTCCCTTCCTTGGGGTCTCGGGAAAGGCATCCTCTGCTATAGGAATGGGCTTCGCGGTCACCTTCGTGATGACTTTTACTGCCGCCATAACCTGGCTCATAAAATACAAGATCCTCATTCCTTTCCACCTTCCCTTCCTCGAGTACGTGTCCTTCATTCTTATCATCGCGTCCCTGGTTCAGTTCGTTGAGATGTTCCTGAAAAAGAGCGTCCCCGGTCTGTACAGAGCCCTCGGCATTTACCTGCCCCTCATAACTACCAACTGCGCCATTCTGGGAATGGCCCTCCTCGGTTCCCTTCGCAATTATAACTTCATTGAAAATCTGGTCTTCGGCTTTGGCGCAGGGATAGGCTTCACCCTGGCCCTCGTGATCATGGCAGGAATCCGCGAGGAACTGGAATTCGCCGACGTCCCGAAACCCCTCCAGGGAGCAGGAATAACCCTGATCCTCGCAGGCCTTCTCGCTCTCGCCTTCATGGGCTTTTCGGGAATGATCTCCGGAGGCTGATAGATGAACACGATCACCATCTCTCTCATAGGTATGGGGGCCATCGGGCTCGCCATGGCCCTTTTCCTCCTGATAGCTTATAAGAAGCTCAAAGTGCACGAAGATCCTCGAATTGACCAGATCGACGAGATCCTGCCAGGAGCCAACTGCGGTGCCTGTGGATACCCCGGCTGCCGCCATTACGCGGAGGCCATAATAAAGGAGAACGCCCCGATCAACCTCTGTACTGTGGGGGGACCCGACGTCACTGATGCGATAGGGAAACTGCTCGGCATCGAGGCGGAAGCGATCACGCCTCCCGTGGCAGTCGTAATGTGCCAGGGAGACGAATCTGTGGCACCTCGCAGGGCTAAATACCACGGTGCCTCGAGCTGCAGGATAGAGCACTTTACCACCAACGGCGACAAATTCTGTACGTACGGGTGCATCGGCCTCGGCGATTGCGTCGAAGCCTGCCAGTTCGATGCCATGTACATGGGCGAAAACGGACTGCCCGTTATCATCGAGGATAAATGCACCGGCTGCGGCCTCTGTGCGGAAGCCTGTCCGAGGGACATAATCGAAATGGTTCCGAGGGATCAGAAGCTCTTCGTTCTCTGTAAGAACAAGGACAGAGGCGCTCTCGCCAGGAAGTACTGCAAGGTGGCTTGTATTGCCTGCGGGATATGCGTTAAAAATGCTCCCGAGGGCACGATGGAGATGAAGGACAACCTGGCGATCATCCTGGATTACAAGCCCCTCAACGATCCAGAGGTCGGGAACCTGCTCCAGGAAAAATGCCCCACCAATACCATAGTTTACAGGGAATGAGTTCTCGAAGGGGCATTATAAAAGACAAAAGAGGAAGAAATTACCTCATAAGCTTCGAAGAAGAGGGCAAGTGTGAGACTTGCTCCATGAAGGAGATCTGCAAGATCGGCGCGATCGAAGAGGCATGGATTGAGGGAGAAGAGGGCCTGGAACCCGGAGACAGAGTAGAAGTGGCCGTGGGTGAATCAAAACTTATCCTGTTGAGTTTTCTCGTCTTCATTGTCCCGATACTCCTTTTTTTCGGGGGATACTTCCTTTTAGCCGGACACTCGCAACTCATAAGGATCGCCGTCGGCCTGGCCCTCTTCTCCCTTTATTTTCTATTTCTGAACCTGCTGGAGAGGAAAAAACTGAGAAGCTATTCAAACCCTGAGATCAGAAAACTTCCTCCAGATATTTCCTGAAGCCGGGGCTCATGCTGACGCCATCTCTCTCAATAAACAGTGCTTCGTAGTTTTCCAGCCTCTCGAGTAACTTCAATCCTCTCCCGCTGCCCAGCACGAAAAGGGCTGTCGAAAGGGCGTCAACCGTGGTGGCGTCGGGACCGATCACCGTAACGCTGAGTTCACCCTCGACAGGCATCCCTGTACGGGGATCGAATATGTGAGAATACCTTTTCCCCCTGTAATAGAAAAACCTCTCGTAGTCGCCCGAGGTGCAGGCGGCTCCATCTTTCAGCTTCAGAACTCCGAAGAGTCCTTCCCCGCGCGGGCTTTTTATTCCTATCTTCGCGCCCCGCGGCATGCGGACCCTGAGATCACCTCCTGCCTCGACTATATAGCTTGAGACGTCCAGTGAATCGAGCTTCTCGCAGGCGAGGTCGATTGCAAAGCCCTTGGCGATGGCAGCGAGGGTGATCTGCTGCCCACGACCTATTCTG
Source organism: Candidatus Hydrothermota bacterium (assembly GCA_021158525.1). Classification (GTDB taxonomy): domain Bacteria; phylum Hydrothermota; class Hydrothermia; order B15-G9; family DRBW01; genus DRBW01. The sequence continues at coordinate 7,743 of JAGGUL010000127.1, forward strand.
ACTGAATCCCCCCTGATCTGGATTTTTCTGAAATCCACGTACTCCCTGGCGATCCTGATGCTGTCCTCAGGCGGCATCCGGAAATCGGGAGCCCTGTCGAAGTGAAAGAGATGCACCACTCGCCCCACGGTCGGATCGAAGGCGCCCTCCGTCAGCTCAGCGATTTCCAGCGCCCTCTTCAGACAGAGAACTGTATAGTGCGAGACCCTCACCCAGTGTCCACTATCCCTGTTTATCCGGTTCAGGTCGGAAAGGGGGGAGATGGGGTTCATGAGAGAATCCACCAGGTGAATGGCGAGGAAAGCCGAGTCGGCGACGTCAGGGGAGCTCGCCGGGACAGTTATGTTGACAACCGTGCCCATTGCGAGATATGTCCTCTTTACGAATTTTCCCCGCGAACAGGAGAGAATCAAAATCAGGAGTAGAAGGCTAATCCTCGCTCTCATCGATTATCTCCTCTATCCTGCGCTTCTCACCTCCCTCCTCAGCCATCCTGAGGGCTTCCTTGAACTTCTCCTCGATACCTCTTGTGAAGGCCTCGATCTCCGCCACAGACCGCCTCGAATCTGTGAGAGAACATCTCCTGAGCATCCTCAGAAGAGATTCGTAAGGCTGATCTGAGGTGTAGCGGCTCAGGGTGTATCTCGCCACGAAGGCCCCACATTTCGCGCACCGGACATAGACCCTGGGAGGCTCTCCGCTCTCCACATAGAAAATGTTCTGGAGTTCAGAACTCCCACACCGGGGACATTTTTCAAATTTCGCCGTTTTCATCTCCGATCACCTCTCATGCCCGGCTCAAAAGCCGAGCAGCTTCCAGTAAAAATAGCCGATAGTCGACACGGCGATCACAAAAATAAAAGTTATGACACCACCAGCCCTCGCCATATCCTTGACCTTTATAAGGCCAGAACCATAGGCTATGGCATTGGGGGGCGTCGAAATGGGCAAAAGCATCGAAGCCGAAGCCGAGAGGGCAATCCCCAGGCTCAGGATCAGGGGGTTCTTTCCTATGGCGAGGACAATGGGAACGAGAAGAGCAGCCGTCGAGGTGTTTGACATGAAGTTCGTCAGAAGGGCAGCCAGAAAAGCAAAGATCAGAAGAAGTGGATAGAATCCCAGCCTCTCGAAGCCGAGGGAGGTGAGAAGCCATCCGTCGAGCCCGCTCCTGTGAACTCCCACCCCCAGGCTCAGCCCTCCACCGATAACGAAGAGAACGTCCCATCCGAGACTGTTAAAATCCTCCCTTCGGAGAAGCCCTGTGCCGAACAGCGCCAGTACCGGAAAGACCGATATCACGGAAGATGGAACTCCATGAAGACCCGTGGTCAGCCACAAAAGCACCGTGAGGGCGAGCACACCCGATACGAAGATCTCACGCCTTTCGGGAGGAGGCATTTTCTCCAGGGAGAGCTTGACCTTGCCCGTGCGAGGCCTGAAGAACAGCATGAGAACCCAATATATCACAAGGAGCACGAAGAGCTCCAGCGGAACGGTCAGCACCATCCACCTCAAAAAAGAGAGGTTGATACCGACTTCCTTCAGTGCGCTGAGTGCTATGGCATTGGGCGGAGTTCCTATGGGCGTCCCGATGCCCCCCACGTTGGCGGAAAAGGGTATACCCAGTATAATCGCCTTTGCGAAAGGGTCTCCCGGCTCGAGCTGCCGCACAAGGGGATAGGCGACGGCGATCATCAATGCGGTCGTGGCCGTGTTCGACATCCACATCGAGAGAAAGGCAGTGACGGCCATCATCCCCAACAGGATTCGGCCCGGACTGTCTCCCACCTTATCGAGAAGGTAAAAGGCCATCCTCTCGTCGAGGTGATAACGGGCGAGCCCTCTTGCCAGGACAAATCCTCCGAGGAACAGGAGGATCGTCGATGAGAAAAAGGGAGCGAGAAAAACCCTGTAATTGCCGTCTATGTGGGGTGCAAGAAGAACGGACTGCAGGGCAAGTATCAAAAAGGACGTCACGAAAAGCGGAATGGCCTCGGTGACCCAGAGGAAAGCTGCCAGGACAAATATCCCGAGGCAGGTTTTCTGAGCCCCGCTCATATCCCCGGGAGCATACCTGATAGAAATCCAGAGAAAAAAGAAAGAGAGAAAAGTCCACAGTGCCCTGAAGAGAGACGCCCTTTCGAGCTTCACGCCCTATCCCCTTTCTTCCAGCATCTTTCTGGCTTTCTCCTTGATTTCCTCATCCTCGAGCTCGTCGATAAATGCCCTGTTCTCCCGGAGAAGCTTTAAAGCACGTTCCTCATCACCCGCCATCTCGTAAAGCTCTGCGAGGGCAACGGCCGCCCTGCCGAGCTCCTCCCTGAGGCCCTGCTTTCGCGCGAAATCAAGGGCAACGGCGAGATACTCTATGGCCCTTCCTATGTCGCCGGCATTTCTATAGAGCTCCGCCGCAGTTATGTAAGCCGCAAATATGTCGTTTCCGCTGCCAGTTTTCTTCGCATATTCGAGACTTTTCAGCGCGTAGAATATCGCCCGACCCTCATCACCTATGTCCTTCGCCGTGAAGGTCATTTTCTGCGTCAACTCAAGCATGAGTTCTGCATCCAGCTTAAGCCCCGGCGAGAGCTCATAGGCCTCCATGTATAATATCAAAGCCGTCTCGGGATCTTCCTTTGCTATGACATCTCCGACGGACTTACATATGTCGAAAACCAGGTCCCCCCTTCCCATCTCGAGAAGTTCTCGCCTCACCTGTGCCCTCATCTCCTCACCTTCAGGATCTCTCTTCAGGGTTTTAAGCGTCCCGAGCAGGTATTTGAACCTCTCCTGAAGGGCGTCTTTCTTCTTGCCTTTGAGCTTGTCGGCCCACTTCTCGATGAGATCCACGGCCTTGTCGATGAACCCTCCCCAGACGTAAAGTATGGCGGCGTGATAGAGAATGTCTGCTTTAATCTCCCTGGGGATCCTATCATCAAGCCTCGATACAAGAAGGTCACAATATTCAGAAACTTCTCCGCGCTTAACTCCGTACCTCAACTCACAACCTCCGTTGTGAATTTTTTAATAGCCGCCCCTTCATAGAACTCCTTTCAACCCCAAAACATAGAGCATTATATCGAAGGGGGTGACAACTCCCACCAGCTTTTCACCCTCGACGACAGGGAGAAAGGATAGCTCGTGGACGTTTATGAGCCTGAAAGCCTCCTTTACCTCGCAATCGGGGTCGACCCTGATGGGATTGAACTCCATCAGATCTTCGGCGCTGATGAGAAAGGCCATTTCGGGAGTCAACGGTGTATCGAAAATGTCATATTCGATGTCTTCGCGATAGAGCCTCATCACCTTCGCGAAGAAAGCCTGCTCCGTGTAAAAAAAGGCCTTGTACAGGTCTTTCAGGCTTATAACCCCGACAAGACGGTCCTCATCGACCACCGGCAGAGCCCGGCAGCCGCTTTCCCTGAACCGCAAGATCAATTCTCTGAGCGGAGTGTAAGGAGAAACCCGGGGGAAATCCCTTCTCATGATTTTCTCCACGGTCTCTTTCCCCATTTTTTAATGATATACTTCATTGCTGTGCCGTTCAACAATGTGTTATAATTGAAAAATGAACATCTTCGCTGCCCTGGGACTTCTTCTTCTCATCGGCTATGTCGGCGGCAGGCTCGCTAACAGGATCAACCTGCCCAGGGTTTCCGGCTATTTATTTCTTGGAGTGCTGCTTTCGCCGTCCCTTCTGAACATAATTACCAACGAGCATATAGAGGCTTTTAACCTAATTCCCGATTTCATCCTGTTCATAATAGCCTTCACAATCGGAGGGGGGCTGAAAATGCGGGAGCTCAAAGGGCTTCAGAAAAGCATCTTCTACATCACCGCCTTCGAAGCCTCTCTTGCTTTTATAATGGTCACAGCAGGGCTCTACCCTGTCCTCCGACACGTCCTTAAGATCGATGACCCCTTCATCACAGCCCTCTTCTTCGGAGCCATTGCTTCTGCAACGGCTCCGGCTGCTACTATAGCTGTCATCAGGGAATACAGGGCCAAAGGCCCTCTAACCCAGACACTCCTGGGAGTCGTGGCCCTCGACGACGCCGCTGCCCTCATAAACTATTCCATAGCCCTGAGCCTTGCCTATATGATAAAAACAGAGTCCTCCGCAGTATTCAAGATGCTCGCGGAGCCGATCAAGGACATCTTTCTCGCTCTCGCCCTCGGATTACTGGCCGGATTCCTCCTCTCGAGGGCCCTCTCCGCCGTCAAAACCCGGTACGGTTACCTGACAGTGATAGTGGGCGCCATAACACTGCTCGGCGGCCTGGCCAACCATCTTGGGACCTCGCCTCTTCTCGCCAACATGGCTCTCGGCTTCTACATGACCAACGACCGGCGGGTGCCCAGGACGGCCTTCAACGTTATCGACGAGATCGAGCCGACTCTGTTCGTCGTGTTCTTCACCCTGGCAGGCGCCCACCTCGAATTGAAGAACCTGCTGCACGGGACACTGATAATTTTCCTCTACATTATTTTGAGGCTCCTCGGAAAGGCCATAGGGGTGTTGACCGGCGGCGCGGCTTCGAATGCCCCCAAGACCGTCAGAAAATATCTGGCCCTGGGGCTTGCTCCTCAGGCCGGTGTCGCCATAGGATTGGCACTCCTGCTCAACCAGGAGGCTAACTTTTCGGGACAGGGAAGGTTTATAATAGACGTCATCATCGGTTCCACTGTGATTTACGAGCTAACGGGGCCGCTTCTCGCCAAGCTGGCCCTCACCAAAGCGGGCGAGGTAAAAGAAAATGCATAAAACGAGAATTCGAGATGTGGCCGAATTTCTCGTCCCTCCCGCCGTCGTGGAGGAGGGAGAGCCCATCGTTCTCGTCATGGACTGCTTCCTCAAAAGGCCCGAGAGGAGGGTCATATTTGTGGTAGACGCTGCCGAAAAGTTCGTCGGAACCATAAGGCTCTCGGACCTCGTCCTTCACCTCTGGCCCTATGCTGCCGAGACGGAAGAAGTCCTTACTCCCGAGATACTGAACATCGTCAAAACTTCCACTGCCGGAGAACTGGCGTCCTACAGCAATTTCTATCTGAAGCTCGATTCGACCCTCGAAGAGGCCGTCACGCTGATGCATGGGAACTACCTCGACGCCCTCCCGGTCCTCGACGAGGATGGAAAAATCATAGGCGAGGTCAACTATTACAGCATCTTGAAAGCCTATATCAGGAAAAAGGTGGCCGAAGAGACCCTATGATGTCTGCCCCGAGGCCAGCTCGGACCACTTCTTCGCCAGCTGGTCTCTCCTGGGTTTGTACACCGTTTCGTACAAGTATCTCTGGGAGAGAAGCACTCCCTTATCGTAGGATTGAACTATCTGAAGGGCCTCCTTCCAGGCCACCTCGAACTTCCCCCCGAACCTCCTCTCGATGTTTTTCTCGAAATCTTCCTCGGTCTGAACCTCATTGCCTATGACGAAATATCGCTTCCCATCGATAATGACGGAATAGGCCATCTCGTCGCCCAGCTGGTATATCTCGAAACTCTCCTTTATCCTCTCGCCTTCTCCTTGGGAAGGGGTTTTTTCAGCCTGATATCAGAGGGATAGGGTTTCTTCCTGGCCCCGGTGAAGCCCTTTTTGGCCGCCGCATAGAATATGGCTCTGTTGAGCCCGAAACTTTTTGCCGATTCGAGAGGCAACCCCAGCACATGGGCCCTGGCAGCCTGCAGGGTCGCCATTACCTGAAATCTTCCCACTTTCATCTCGTCATCCCTCCCTCTTCTGAGGGCCGTAAAGGGTCCCCTTTATCTTCCTCCAGTGAACCGTGGCGATCGGGCCGTCCTGCCCGAGCTCATAAGGAGAACCTGTCTCCTTGATCACTATTCCCTCGTGGCCCTTCTGCAGTGTTGAGGCGAGTGCTTCCCTGAGGTCCTTGAGCCTCTCGCCCTTCACAACGAAAAAGGGCTCTGAAAATCTCAGCTTACCCAGGATTTCTTTCCTCTCGCGAAGCGGGAGGTCTCCCACGAATTTGCCCTCATAGAAAACGACATCGAAGACGTAAACGAGGGGCTTGGCCCTCGGCTTCTCAGCAAAGAGGGAAATGACAAAGTCACGCCCTCTGTCGGAGCAGAGCTCGGCATCCAGAAGTATCCCCTTGGGGAGAAACTCCCCTGCTCCCTCGCTGAGAGATTCAAGTCTCTCTGTCCAGTTGGGTTTCTTCTCAAGGCGCCTTCCCCAGAGTTCCACCCTGCCATTGAGATAGCGAATCACCTGTAGCCTCCAGCCATCGTACTTGGGCTCGTAGATCCACTCTCCGGTCAGTTCTTCGCCCCAATACGGTATGGGCTGCATGAGCCACACCGGACCTTCGAGAACCGGCATAATTTTAATTTAATCGCCCTCCATGGGCATTGCAAGCCTCAAAGCATCAATTGTATAATGAGACCCAATGAAGCTGACGGTACGCACGCGATCCTCAAAAGAAACCGAACGAGTTGGTGAAATGCTGGCCATGTGCCTCTCCACCCCGACAAAGATCGCCCTCGTTGGTGACCTCGGAACCGGAAAGACCACCTTCACCAGGGGGCTGGCCAGGGGCTTCGGGATCAAAAAGATAAGAAGTCCCAGCTTCACTCTGATAAACATTTACAGGGGCGAAAAAAACCTCTATCACGTTGACCTCTACCGTTTGAACAGCGCAGAAGACATCTATTCTCTGGGGCTCCAGGATGCTCTCCTCGATCCCGACGGCATTGTGGCCGTGGAATGGGCAGAAAAGGGAGGGGACCTCATCGGCGATGCCGATGTAATTCACGTCCGTTTTGAACATTCCAGGGAGAACAAAAGGACCATCTACTTCTCTTCGACGGGGGAAATTGGGGAAAGGGCACTAAGGTGCCTGGCGGAAAAACTTGGCCTTACTTCCTCTTCATGACCTTTCTCAGGGGCGAGGGCACCCTGAAATAAAAGAGATACTGATCCGGCGCGTCCATCAGGGCGCTTTCCCGCTCGAGACCTTTTCCCGGCACATCTTCCCTGAACCTCTGAAATCCCTCGTGGGGATAGACCATGGGCTCTATGAGCCGCAGGTCCAGTTCATCGAGGATCTCCACAAACTCCAGCATCCTTCTGAAGTGGACTTCCATCTCCCTCTCCTCCTGCGGAGAAAGTCTAATCCTGGCAAGCCTCGCTATATGCTTCACGTCGAGGTCAACTTTTTTCATCGAAGCCCACCTCCTGATCCTTCAGGACGACGTTGGGACCGACCTCAGCCCCGTCCTTCACCCTCGTCTTCCCGAGAAGTGAGACGAAGGGATAAACCACACAGTCCTTGCCGAGCTCGACGTCGTACTCAATGTAAACCTGCTCGGGGTTTAAAAATGTGACGCCCCTCTCCATCCATTTGTCGATTATCCTCCTCTCCATAACTTCCTGGGCCATGGAGAGCTGGCGTCGATCGTTCACGCCAAGGACTTCGGTCCAATCCTGAATTTTATACGCGTAAACTCGCCCGACCCTTCTCTGGAGAATCGCTATCACGTCCGTCAGGTAATACTCGCCCTGCTTGTTATCGGGCCTGACCTCCGGCAACCAGCGGAAAAGGGCTTCCGTATCGAAAACGTATATGCCCGAGTTGATCTCCTTTATATCCCTTTCCTCGGGAAAGGCATCGGCTTCCTCCACGATCATCAGGATCCGATCTCCGCTGGACCTGATAATCCTCCCGTAACCGGTAGGATCGGGCAGTTCTGTGGTGAGGACCGTGGCCGAAGCCCCCTTCTCCCTGTGAAATTTGACGAGCTCCTTTGCCGTCTCGACCCTGAGAAGAGGGGCATCGCCGGGCATGACCAGCAGGTCGGCCTTCGTCCCCTCGAAAAAGGGAGCGAGACGCATGACGGCGTCGCCTGTGCCCCGGGGCTCTGGCTGTTCCACAAAGGTGATGTCTTCCTCATCGAAAGAGGCCCTTATGTCATTGGCGTGAGGCCCACCGATTATAACGAATATCTTATGCGGCTCTATCCCTCTGGCCACAGTGAGGGGATAAAAGAGAATAGGCTTGCCGGCTATCTTGTGCAGGACTTTGCTCTTCCTGGAATTCATCCTCTTCGATTTGCCGGCAGCGAGAATGGCGGCGTTCAGTGTCTTCTCTCCGCTCACTTCCCTGTCCCTTTCAATCTCTCCCTGATAGCCCCCTTTATCTCGTCCGGGGACATGAGTTCACCGTCATAACGGTTTATGGGGAACACCGGAGCGGATTTGAAGTATCTCTCCACCTCATAGATGAGCTGCCCCTGATTCATCTCCGCAACGAAAACCGTTCCCACTTTGCCCTCGTACGAGCCGAGAACTCTGGGAAAAGGCCAGAGGATCTTGGGCCTGAACACGCCCGCCTTGAGGCCCTTATCTCTCAGGTCTTCGACGGCCTCTTTGGCCGCCCTCGCCACACTGCCCACGGCGACGATAAGTATCTCGGCGTCGTCGACAAGATATTCCTCGTACTCTGTGAGCAGCTCCAGGTTGTCCTCGATCTTTTTCTTGAACCTGTCCATGTTAATACGGATAAGCTCGGGATCGTTGGTGGGAAAGCCGTCCTTTCGGTGGGCGAGGCCGGTTAGATGGTATCGATAACCCGTTCCGAAAGGCGGTATATAGGCGTTATAGATGTTCCAGTTATCGAAGGGGAAGAAGGCCTCCGGCGGAAGGTCTATAGGCTTGGGTTCGTAGAGCTCCACCTTTTCCGGGATCCGAACCTTTTCTCTGAGATGAGAGAGAACTTCGTCCATGAGAAGGCTCACGGGCATCCTCAGGTATTCGGCGAGATTTATGGCCTTTATAGTGAAATCATACACCTCCTGAATGGAGCTCGGAGTCAGCGCCACAGCCGGGTGATCCCCATGAGTTCCCCACCGGGCCTGCATCAGATCTCCCTGTGACGTCTTGGTGGGAAGCCCGGTGGATGGACCTCCCCTCATGGCATTCACTATCAGCACCGGCACTTCGACCATCGCCGCATAGCCTATGTGCTCCTGCATGAGGGAATAGCCGGGTCCTGATGTGGCCGTCATTGCCTTTTTTCCCGCGATCCTGGCTCCGATCGAAGCGGCAAGTCCGCCTATCTCGTCCTCCATCTGAATGAAAACGCCGCCGACCTTGGGAAGTTCACGCGACATCACCTCTGCGATCTCTGAAGAAGGCGTGATGGGATAACCACCGTAAAACCTTATTCCGCCCTTTATACCTGCCAGGGCACATGCCTCATTGCCCTGTAAGAGTTCAACTTTTTCCTCGTTCATCTCTGATAACTTCCTTCCGGTTCTATGCCCAGGTTGTCCCGCAGAGCTATTATGGCATCATCAACCCGGTTCTCCCTTATAACGATAGACAGAGATTCCAGGGATGTGCTTATCATCTCGATGTTAACGCCCGCCTGGGCAAGGATGTCAAACACCCTCGCCGCTACACCGGGCCTCTTGGACAGCTCCTTGCCTCCATAGAAGACGAGAAGGGCAACTTTTTTGTCGACGCTTATGTCCCTTCCGTCCACCATCTCCAGAATCTCTTCCTGTTTTTCGAGGATCTTCGGCAGCTGGCTCTCGAGAACGAGAAAGGCGAGGTCTGTCCTCCCCTTGCTGGAGGGTCCCTGGACGATGAGCTCAGCGTTAACTCCCTCGTTCGCCAGTATCTCGAAGAGCTGAGCTGCCACTCCGGGTTTGTCCTTAATGCTCTTCAGGATTATCTTCACAACGCTCCTGTTGACCCATACTTCTTCAAGGGGGAGAGCCATATCAGATCACCTCCCGGAGGGCCTCCACGTATCCGTCGATCTCCCTTTTCTTCCTCTTTTCAGTGAGGGCAACCAGAAGGAGATTGCCGTCAAACCCGAACCTCCCGAGGGGGATCCCCGCATGGAACCCCCTGGATGCCATCTTATCGACAACCCCTTCCGCATCGACGGGCAGTTTCACGACGAATTCCCTGAAAAAGGGACCGCTGAATCTCATTTCAAATCCTGCTTTCACGAGTTCCTCGGCCATGTAGTGGGCCTTGTACATGCTTTGAAGGGCCACTTCCTCGAGCCCTGACGCGCCCAGGAGAGACATGTAAACGAGAGAAGTCAGGGCACACAGGTTCTGGTTTGTGCATATATTCGACGTTGCCCTTTCCCTCCTTATGTGCTGCTCACGTGTCTGCAGCGCCATGACGAAGCCCCGTCTGCCCTCCACGTCGACTGTTGCGCCGGACATCCTGCCGGGCATCTGTCTGATGTAATCCCTCTTGGCCGTGAAGATACCCAGATAGGGTCCCCCGAAGGAAAGGGGCAGCCCCAGAGGCTGACCCTCGCCGACCGCGATGTCGGCACCATACTCCCCGGGAGGAGATAGGAGGCTCAGGGAAATGGGATCAAAACTCACTATGAGGAGAAATCTCTTCTCCTCCTTTATCCGCTGTATCTCATCGGTCCTCTCGACAACGCCGAAAAAGTTGGGATTCTGGATTATAAGTGCGGCCACATCGTCGCCGAGTTTGTCCAGAAGGTCGTCGAGATCCATCTGCCCCGTGCTGTCGTCATAGGCGATCTCCTGGAGAGGTATCGACTGCCCGTGAAGATAGGTCCTCAGCACATCGCGGTAAAAGGGGTTCAGGCTCGCCGGATAGAGAATCCTGTGTTTCCCGCTCCTGATCCTCAACGCCATCAATGCCGCCTCAGCGAGAGCCGAGCCGCCGTCATACATGGATGCGTTCGCGATGTCCATACCAGTGAGCTCACAGACGGCGCTCTGGTATTCGTACATGGCCTGAAGGGTCCCCTGGCTGACTTCAGGCTGATAGGGGGTGTAAGCAGTGTAGAATTCCGGCCTCGATACTATGTGAAAGACCGCCTTGGGAATGTAGTGGTCGTAGGCTCCGCCGCCGGCAAAGAGGATCAGTTCCCTGTTCCGCCCGGCAATGTCCTCGAGAAGCTCTTCGACCTCCATCTCCGACAGAGCCGGTGGCAGCTTCAGCTGGCCCTTGAAACGCGCTTCTTCGGGGATTTCCCTGAGGAGTTCCTCAAAACTGGAAACCCCTATCCTCTTGAGCATCTGCTTCTTATCTTCATCGGTGAGGGGAAGGAAGGGATGCATCTCAGGCTACCTCTTCGAGCAACTTCATATAATCCTCGGCCGAGAGGAGGTTCTCAACCTCATCGGGGTTGGAGATCCTGATCTTCGCGATCCAGCCTTCTCCATAAGGATCGTTGTTAACAATGGAGGGGTTCTGGGAAAGCTTTTCGTTTACTTCGATAATTTTCCCCGAGAGGGGGCTATAGAGGTCAGCCACCGTTTTTACGGCCTCGATAGTCCCGATGGGAGCCATCTGCCCAACCTCTGAATCGACCTTGGGCAGCTCGATATACACGATGTCCCCGAGCTCACTCTGGGCATAATCTGTAATTCCAATAGTAGCAATATCTCCTTCTACTTTCGCCCATTCATGCTCCTTTGTGTACTTCAAATCCTCAGGTACTTTATATTCAGGCATTTCTCTCCTCCCTTTGGTTCAAATAGATTTTATTATAGTTTCGCTACGCCGGCTTTGTCAACTTAACTGCACGACTTGACTCAAAAAGATCGGAAAGTTTAAACTCATCGCAAAAAGGAAGGGCCCCATGAGAATAGCCTTTTATCAGATGCGCCCGGTGCTGGGCGAAGTAGACAAGAACCTTGAGCTCATCGAGAAAGGCCTGAAAGATGCAGAGGCAGACCTGATAGTGCTGCCAGAACTGGCGACCACCGGCTACATGCTGGGGTCGAGGGAGAGAGCCTTCGAGCTCTCTGAGCCGATCCCCGGCGGAAGAACCTTCGAATTACTGAGGAAACTCTCCTCGAAGCTGAATTCCGCCATAGTAGCAGGGATGGCCGAGAGAGATGGAGAGAAAGTCTACAATTCTGCCCTGGCGGTGCTTCCCGACGGCACCCACCATGTATACCGAAAAACTCACCTTTTCTTCGAGGAAAAGGAGCTCTTCGACCCTGGCGACACGGGCTTCCTCGTCTTCGACTTTCGGGGCGTGAAGATCGGGATGATGATCTGTTTCGACTGGATCTTCCCTGAATCGGCCCGGGAGCTCGCCCTTCAGGGCGCCCAGATAATTGCACATCCGGCTAACCTCGTACTTCCCTATTGTCAGAGGGCCATGATAACGAGATGCCTCGAAAACCGCCTCTTCGCGGTGACGGCAAACCGGTACGGGCGGGAGACCGACGGCAAAAATAGCCTGGAATTCACAGGACAGAGCCAGATAACGGGACCCAGGGGCGATATCCTGCTTCGCGCCGAGACGGAGGGCGACATGTTGGGCGTCGTCGAGATAGATCCCGAGGAAGCTCTTAACAAGTGGATCACCCCCAAAAACCATGTGCTGGAGGACAGGAGAGTTGAGCTTTATAGGAACCTTTGTTCTGGGCCTGACCATAACGACAGCTGACACCGTCCCTCATCAGTCCGATCCGTGGTGGGGAGAGGATAAGGCGCTTCACTTCGCCGTTTCTTACACTGCCTATAATGCCTTTTCGTTAATTAGGGGAGAGGGCGAGGGCGGCTCCGCCGCCCTCGCCCTCTCCTTTGGGGTACTGAAGGAGCTCTACGATTGGAAAATAAAAGGCAGCTCCTTCAGTTACAAAGACCTCCTCTACGACGCCGGAGGAATACTGTTGGCCTTCGCCCTCAGCAGGTAAAGGGGACCCGAAAGCCAGGTGACCTTTGCTACTTTACTGTGTGAACTCTGCTACCCCCTGAAAAAAGCAACTTCAAGCTTGACCTTCCCTTGATCTCGTGTTATTCTAATATTCAAATATACGCATATGAGAAATCAAGGAGGTATTCATGGATAAAGTAACTATATCCAGGCCTGAGTGGAAAATATGGCACGGCATACCCAGGGAAAAGATACCCTGGTATCCGGCGATCGACGAAGGGCGCTGTATCAACTGCAAGCTCTGCTTTGTGAGCTGTGGGAGGAATGTCTTCGACCTCGACGAAAAGGGTCAAGTCAGAGTAACCCTGCCCTATAACTGCATGGTGGGCTGTTCCACCTGCGCCACGATCTGTCCCACAGGAGCTATATCTTTCCCCGATAGGGAGATGATCCAGAAAATAGAGAGAGAATACCATATCATCTCGTATCTCCCCCCCAAAGCCCGCGCTAAAAAGACCAGACTTCAATACGAAGAGGCCAGAAAGAAAGCCAATGAGATTATTGAGAAAATAACCACAGCTCTGAAAATTGAAGTTACCGGCCACTTTCTCGAGAAAGAAGTGCTGAAGAAGATCCTTATGGCCATCAGGGATAAACCCTGCGACCTGGTTAACATAGCTATAGAAATCCCGACATTAAAAGGCTGCTGGTCTGAGAAAGCCCCTTCATATGCTCGATTTGTGGTAGTCTCTACAGAATTCAAGGACGTCGGAGAGTGTGTTGATATGATCAAAAAAGTCCTCGAAGAGACTTCCTGTGTCGTGATCTCCGAGCGAAAGGAAACGTAGGAACCTCCATCCCAGACTCCTGGTTACAACTCTTTATGGGGTGGAACAGGTCGTTTAATTTTGCAAAAATATGAATTCTTGACAGCGACAGAAGGGCAGTCTATCATAATAAAATGCATACCGCCATTCAGATACTGCTTGCCGTTCTTCTTGCCGTTCTTCTGGGGTTCGTGGTTTACCTTATACTCGTCATGAGAGACCTCAGGAGAACGCTGAGGGAATCGGAGGAGATCCTCAGGGAGATAAAGGAAGAACTACCCCCACTATTGGAGAACGTTCAGGTATCCGCTTCTAAAACCCGCTGGATTCTCGACCGGGTTGAAAAAAACCTGATATCGGCTACAGGCACCGTGGGGATGTTGACGAAAGCCCTCAGGCCGCCACGGGCAGGGCTCGGGCAAAATGTGCTCTACACGACCCTGCTCGGCCTGGGAATAGGCCTCATTGAAGGCCTTCTTAAAAGAAAAAAAAGGGGAGGTGAATCAAATGTCAGAGGAAAGGAGCAGTAGCACCGGGTGGGCAATCGCAGGCTTTGTAGTTGGAAGTCTTTTCGGAGCAGCCCTCGCCCTTCTCCTCACTCCGGAAACGGGGAGCGAGATGAGGGAGAAGATGAAGGATGCCGCCAGTAAAGTCAAAGACCTCGCCCTGGAGAAGGCCAAGGAGCTTCTGGAAGAGGCCAAGCAGAAAATGAGCGAGGGAGAGATCAAAGAATCACCGGAAGAGGAAGCCGGAGTGTAAAACCAATCGAATATCAGGAGGTTTCAAAATGTCAGTAAAGGTGGGAATAAATGGATTCGGCAGGATCGGCCGACAGATATTTAAAATCGGCTTCGGCGACCCGGAGCTGAATTTCGTCGCCGTCAACGACATCACCGACGCCAGAACCCTGGCACATCTTCTGAAATATGACTCCGTCTTCCGGGAATACAAGAAGGATGTCAGGGCCACGGACTCCGAGATAATCGTGGATGGCAAAGCCGTGAAGGTATTTTCCGAAAGGGATCCCTCGAAGATTCCCTGGGACGAACTTGGAATCGACTTAGTAATAGAGGCCTCCGGCGTATTCCGCTCGAGGGACAAGGCTGCGCTTCACCTGAGGGGCACCGTCAAAAAGGTCGTGATTACTGCTCCCGGAAAGGGAGAGCCTCCCGATCTCACGGTGGTCATGGGAATAAACGAGAAGAATTACGATCCCGGGAAACATCACGTCATCTCCAACGCGTCCTGCACCACGAACTGCTTTGCGCCCCTGGTAAAGGTGCTTCACGAGAACTTCAGGATAAAGAAGGGCGTGATGACGACGGTACACTCCTACACCAACGACCAGAGAATCCTGGATCAGCCCCACAGGGACCTGAGGAGGGCAAGGGCCGCTGCCCTTTCCATTATTCCCACCACGACAGGGGCTGCGAAGGCGATCGAACTCATTTTCCCCGAGCTGAAGGGGAAACTGAGCGCCATTTCGTTGAGGGTGCCGACCCCCGATGCCTCCA
>JAGGUL010000078.1 GCA_021158525.1 Candidatus Hydrothermota bacterium
AGGTGAATTCCGCATTGGCATCTCCGCCCCAGGAGCGAACTGTAAACCCGTCATAGGTTATGTTCTCGACATAGAGGCCAGCTCCGGAAAGAGGCGTCACGACCACGTCGATCTCCCGCCCCCTGGCCTTCTCCCTGAACTCATCGCTGAATCTCACGTAAGCAGCGCCCTCAATGAGCTTCCCTCTGCCGTGGTCGAGCACCTCTTCCTTCGGCGATAACACCGAAGTGTATGCCAGTAGCTCTCCTTTTTGTCCCCGCGTGATCACGTTCCAGCCGTGGTCAGCATAGGCATTGCCGTCGGCGAGGAAATAGAACCTCAGGGTATCCTTGGACCAGAACCGGGCGATATAATCGCTCGGGCTGTTGCTGACGGTGTTCTGCAGCACGAGGGTGGCATAATTACTCCCCGCACCGTCGTTCATGAATTTCGCGCCCCACAGGCTGCCCATGCTCATCAGGCCCAGGTTTTGGGAATGATCTATCATTATTCCGACGTTTCCCGTCTGGTAAATGTGTATCCCGTTCTCCTCGGCCCAGGCCACGTATATCCCCTTTCCTCCTGCGCTATCGATGGCTATGGCATCGCCAGCAGACTTCACTACGGAGATGCCCCTCGAGCCCGCCGAGTCTATGGATATCCCCGAACCAGCCGACCTCACCGACAGCGCCGGTCCCCCTTCGCTGCTTTCCAGATACATCCCGCCGTTGACCCTTAAATCTCCGTTAATTCGAACCTCACCCTGAAGCAGCGCTGCCAGAAGCCTCGCGCGAATGTCAAGCCCTGTATCGACTTCGCTCGCCCTGAAACCCGTCCCGGCCGTATCGACTCCGAACCCGGTTTCCCTGCAGTTCCTCGCGATAAATCCCCTGCGGGAAAGATATGCGAGGTAACCTGCCTCCTCAGCCATGGTCCTTATGCCCGTTCCCGCGGTCTTGATACTTATCCCATAGGCGGGCATCCCGCCGATCCTGAGGGCTACCGAGCTGTCTCCTCCCTCAACCCTGATGTACAGTCCGCCGCCATCTATCTCCCTGTTCGCAAGGCGAAGGACAAAGCCGCTGTCCCGAGCCACGAGGACATTGGGAGCGCGGAGATGGCCGCTTGAGTCGGAATAAGCAACGCTTTCAGAACTTGAAAGGGCATATCTCGCCGTATCGGCCGTGAAGGAAAAGGCCGAGGTGTCGGCTCTGTAACTGAAATCAGCGGAGTCCGAGATAAGGGACCTGAAACTGTAAGGAGATGCCACAAGAAGGTGTCTTGGCCGCAGGAGATCGCCGTTTACCTCAATTTCGAGCCACATCCCCCTTCTGAAAAGTCCCGGGGAAAGCGGGCTGAACCGACCGAGGGTAACGGTGAAAAAGCCTTTATTGACGGGGACTCTGCTCGTCGTCTGATCCCACCTCTCCTCCCATAAGGGCGTCCCACCGTAAGACGAACTATAGAGCCTGAAGACCATGTTTACCGTGTCGTCCACAGGAGAAGAGTCCTCTTCGTCGACGAGAAATCCCTGGTACTGAAGCTGCATTGGGAAATCGTACTTGCTGCCCTCGATGGCGAAGCGTCCTCCCCTCAGTCCGACCCTCGATCTCACGGATGGGGCCTGGACCTGTGAAATGACAACAGTCAGGCACAGAAAAAGGCCAAATCCCATATTCCGCCCTCCTTAAGGGGTTGTCTCTCCTCCTTCATTCATAAATCATATGAGAAAACTGGATTTTTTCAACCTCCGTGCTTTCAAAAAGGCATGTCTAAAGGCTCAGAACATTCGTGGAATGCAACCCGTCCAGGCCTCCTCCGGACATTCCCCTAAGTTGACTATGGCCTCCCAAACCTCAATAATTAAAGCCAGATGGGAAAATTCCACCTGACAATCGCGCTGGCATTTGCCATTCTCGTAATGGCAGGTTGTGCGCCCCGCAAGACAATCGCTCCTCCCGAAATAAAACATAAAATAGAAAGAAACCTCAATTCGGTCTCGGTCCCTTCGCATGCAAGGGGAACGATAGAATACAGCGGATTTCGCGACTTCAAATCCGGTTTCTATCTTACCAGACTTGGCGACACAGTCGATCTGATGCTGCCGGGTCCCCTCGGCTTTCCCATAGCCCATCTGAAAGTCACCAGGGACACGGTCATCACCGTCGGAGGAATCGAGATCAAGGAGCTGGGATTCAAAAGCTTACTGGGATCAATTGACCTCGAAAGGCCGCTCCGGACTTTTAAGATAGAAAATGTTTATTACAGCGGTCGGCACGCCATTGCTGAAGGGCAAATATTAACGGGAAAGGGCGTTATAACAGCCACCCCGGCGGGTCGACTCGAAAGAATCAAGATAGAATTCGCCAGCGGGGTCCTCACCCTTGGGAACTTTTCCCCCTGGGGAGAAAACAGATCATACCCCGCTGAAATCGGCTGGCGAGGAGATAAGGCCAGACTCAGGATAGTTCTCCGTGCCGAATAAATTAAGGAGGTCCCTATGGGCGTAGCGTTGATTTTGTTTCTGCTGTCACAGGTCTCGCCCACCTTCAATCTCAGGGCCGTCGATACGCCCAACGACGCGGGCGGTTCCATAACCCTCACCTGGGAGATACCGGAGGGCCTGGAACACATCGACAGGCTCGAAATATACCGCTCCGAGAGCCCCGAAGGTCCCTTTGAGAAAATAAAGACGTATCTATCTCCAGTTACAAGGTTCGAGGACATGGGGCTCAAAAACGGAAAGGATTATTTCTACAAGGTGGTCATAACCAGCGGGGGTGAGACCATAGAATCGGAGATAGCCGGACCGGTTATCTCCAGACCTCAGTGGTTCCACAAGGGCCGCGTGACGATCCTCTTCGGAGTGCTGATATACACTCTCATCCTCCTCTACTTCATATTAAGCGCCAAAAAGGGAAAGGAGCTGTACCTCAGGCCCATAGCCGGTTTGAAGGCCCTCGACGAGGCGATCGGAAGGGCGACGGAGATGGGAAAACCCATACTGTATGTGCCGGGACTTTCCACCATCTCGGATGTGGCTACGATAGCTTCCATCAACATCCTCTCCCACGTAACGCGTAAGATCGCCGAATACGAAACCAAGATAATAGTTCCCAACCGCAATCCAGTCGTCTACACCGTGACAAGGGAGGTGGTCAAGGAGGCCTTTACCTCCGCCGGACGGCCCGATCTCTTCGATCCCGACAGCGTCTTCTACGTCACCGACAGCCAGTTCGGCTATGCTGCCGCTGTCTCGGGAATCATGATAAGGGAGAAAACGGCCACAAACCTGTTTCTGGGGATGTTCTGGGCAGAGTCGCTCATCCTCGCCGAGACGGGAGCCTCCACCGGCGCCATTCAGATAGCCGGCACCGATGCGGTCACCCAGCTTCCATTCTTCATCACTGCCTGTGACTACACCCTGATCGGCGAGGAGCTCTACGCTGCCTCGGCATACCTTTCCAAAGAACCGGTTCTGAGGGCCACATTAAAGGGCCAGGACGCCATGAAGTTTCTCCTCGGACTTCTTTTGATACTGGGCTCTGCCTTCGGGCTTTTCGGCATAACCTGGTTTCAGAAGCTCTTCTAAAAGGGAGGTAAAGAGATGCTTCAGCGGAAGATACCCCTTTTCATCGTTTTTCTCATGGGCTTCCTGATGACAGTGCAGTTCTATATCCCCCACCCGGTCTCTCAGACCCTCTATAAATACGTCCTGGACTGGATGAACGGCGTGGCCTCCATGGCCATCGTCCTTGCCGTGGGAAGCCTGATAATGCATCACTGGCGCAGGCTCAAAAAGCCCGAATTCGCTCTCTATTCAGCCGTGACACTGGTCTCACTTTTTTTCATGGCGATACTCGGATTCTTCTTTGGCATCCGAGAGGGAAGCCTGTTCCAGAAGATGTTCGAGAACGTACAGATACCGCTCCAGGCAACGATGTTCTCCCTCCTCGCCTTTTACATGGCATCGGCAGCCTACAGGGCTTTCAGGGCTCGAAACCTCGAGGCGACGCTCCTGCTCCTCTCGGCCTTCATACTTATGATCGGCATAATTCCCCTCGGTTATTACATCCATCCCAGAATAAGCGACTTCGCCCTCTGGATACTCAACGTCCCCAACCTGGCTGCGAAAAGGGGCATAATGATAGGCGTTGGACTCGGAATGATGGCAACATCCCTGAAGATAATTCTGGGGATCGAAAGGAACTGGCTGGGAGGCTGACATGAAAATAATCAGAATTCTATCGACCCTGGACCGAAGGATCATATTCCTTCTCGTCGGGCTCGGCATACTGATACCCCTCCTGAAGCCCCTGGGCATACCCGAGAACATCACACCGCCTGTCAGGGATGTCTATCAGTTCATAGACACACTGCCTCCGGGATCCGCCATCCTCCTGTCGGTCGACTATGACGCCTCTGTCCTTCCCGAGGTACACCCCATGTTCCTCTCCATCCTTCGCCACGCCATGCTCAGGAAAGTAAAAGTTATTGGCATCGCTCTCAATCCGGCCGGCGTAGGACTCGGCGTCCAGGCTTTTGACCGTATCTCCAAAGAATTCGGGAAGAAATACGGTGAGGACTACGTTTACCTGGGATTTAAGCCCAACATGGCGGCCACGATGCTCGGCCTCGGCGAGGAAATACATAAGGTTTTCCCCACCGATTACTACGGCATTCCCCTCGATTCGCTGCCCATGATGAAGGAGATACACAGCTACAGGGATATAGCCCTGGTTATATCTTTCTCCGGAGCAAACATTCCTGCCTTATGGGTGTCTTACGCCTATTCCAGATACGGTCAGAAGGTGGCCGCCGGTGTTACAGCCGTTATGGCAGCCGACTACTATCCCTTCCTTCAGACGGGACAGTTTATCGGGATGCTCGGGGGAATGAAGGGCGCCGCCGAATACGAGGACCTGGTGAACAGACTGCTTCAGAAAAAGGGTTACAGAAAACCCATGCCCTTCGCCATCAAGGGCATGGATTCGATAACGGTGGTTCACCTTCTCATAATCCTCTTCATCATCCTGGGTAATCTCGGGTATTTCCTCCAGAAAAAGGAGGTGAAGTGATGCATCTCGCAGCCGATCCCTGGGTCTGGGTCGCGGCGATCCTGACCCTTTTTATATTTACTTTCCTGTACAAGGACAACCCCCTCTATAAATTCGCCGAGCACCTCCTCGTGGGCGTCTCGGCGGGCTATTACCTCGCCATCTACTGGCACAACGGGGTGAAGCCCAACATAATAGATCATCTCGGACAGGGCCAGCTCATCTACCTGATCCCCCTTATCCTGGGATTGATGTTCTTCACGATCTTCATCCCCAAGACGTCCTACATGATAAGATGGCCCATAGCCTTCCTCCTCGGTGCGGGTTCCGGACTCTCCATACCGGCGACCTTCCAGGCGAACATAGCGGAGCAGATAAAGGGAACAATGCTGCAGCCTTTGTCCTTCTACTATTCAAATGCGGCCCTGATAAATGCGATAATACTTTTCGTCGGAGTCCTCACCGTGCTGACCTACTTCTTCTTCTCGAAGGAACACAAGGGCGCATTGTACACCACGGCCAGAATCGGGATAATCTTCCTCATGATAGGATTCGGGGCATCATTCGGATACACGGTGATGGCCCGTGTGTCACTACTTATAGGAAGGCTTCAGTTCCTCCTGGGCAACTGGCTCGGGATAATACCTTCCTGGTGAGAGCCGGGAGTTAGATCTTTCTTTTTGGGCGGGCTGCTTCGCAGCCCGCCCAAAAATTTAAAAAAACTTCCGTGACCCTCCTAAGGTTTATCCGCGATTTCCCCGCCCCGGGGCCGCAGTCGGTTATACTTCCCGAGCCAGTTGCCCTGTGAACACGACAAAATGCTCGGGGCACCAGAAGAAGCCGCCGGATCTAAAGGGAAGCAACCACATAGATATAATCCAGAGCTGAGGCCATTGCCCTTAAATTGTGGCGCGTTCTGGGCGGAACGTAAACCAGACAACCTTTCTCGACGGGGAAGGATTCATCGGACACAAACTCCCCCTTGCCATTTAAAACTATTATGAGCTCCTCGTGTTCTCCGGTATCGTGAGCCCCGCATTCCTCGCCGGGCTCGAGGTGGACCTGCCCGACCATCAGAACCTCCGTAAATTCCCTCAGGAGCGGGCAGCTCTTCCTCTCCTCGAGTTTCATCAGGACCGGCCTCATCTATGCCAGCCTCCATTTTCTGAGGTTCTCCGGGCTTTTGAAAAGGGACTCCACGTCGCACTCCGCCGCCTTCCTGCCTTCGAAGAGAACAAGTACCCTGTCGGCTATCCTCCTCACCATATCCATGTCGTGGGTGGCAAAGATCCTGGTACAATTCAACCCTCCAATGAGATCCAGGAACTCCCTCCTCGAGGCCGGATCCAGATTCGAGGTAGGCTCGTCGAATATCAGTATCTCGGGACTCAAGACCAGAGCAGTTGCGAGGGCGATCTTCTTTTTCTCTCCGTAGCTCAAACGGTGCGTGAATCGCCCCTCATATCCCTCCATTCTCACGGCCCTCAAAGCCTCCTTCACCATCCTCTTTGCCTCATCCCCCGAATAACCAAACTGTTGTGGCCCAAAGGCCACATCCTCTCCCACCGTGGGCATGAAAAGCTGCGTATCGGGATCCTGAAACACGAAGCCTATACTCCTCCTGAGCTCGCGGAGCCCCTTACCGTTGAGCTGGTGGCCAAAAATCCTGATCTCTCCCCTGAACTTCAGCAGGCCCATGAGAGAGAGGAGGAGCGTCGTCTTGCCCGATCCGTTCGGCCCTACCACCGCGAAGGCCTCCCCCTTTCTGACGGCAAAACTCACCCCTTCGAGGGCCCTCTCGCCCCCTGGATAGCGGTAGGAAAGTCCTCTAACTTCTATCACATTATCTCTCTTTTCGATCGTAGCCCCTCGCTGTCATAGCCCTGTAAACTTCCTCCGACCTCCTGTAACTCCTCAGGAGCACCTGTCCGATCAGGAGAGCTCTCAGCCTCCATCCTTCGAGCCTGGAGCTCGAGAAGCTCCTGTTTTTCAAAGCCATGTCCATTTTTTCCAGTTCCTCTCTGAAGAGGAAGAAATACCTGTACACGAAGCCGAGCAGAGTAATAAAGATGGAGGGGACGCGAAGAGACCTGAGAACTTCTCTCAGTTCATCAAATCCCATCATGGTCACGAACAGCGCTATAAGGATGAGGGAACAAAGACCCCTCAGGAGAGGGGAAGGGCCGCCGGTCTCCCTCGACAACGACATGAGGAATACCACAAAGGCCCCGAAGGGCAGAAGGGCGAGGAGGGCACGGAGGACCGACCTCCTGAATTTCGCAGAGGCCGCAACTGAAAAGAGCATGACGCCGATGAGAAAGAGAGTTGCGCCAAAAAGAAGTCTTCCCCCGGCAGCAGAGATCACGCCGAGCGCCGAAAGGAAAAGGAAAAATCTCAGCCGCGGATCGATCCGGCCGAAAAAAGAAGGCCTGTCGGCCAGATCGCTCGTCCAGTAATGGCTCATATCCTCTCTCCTCCCGTGATTTCAGGCGCCTCCCTGACCAAGAAAGAAAGAAGTGAGAAAGTCACTATACCCTCGATGGCCCCCGTTATCAGGTGAGCGAGGGCCATAGCGGGCAGGGCTGTCTTGATAGAAACGACGCCCGATATGGAGAGTTCGAGGGCACAGAGTACCGCAGAAATCACGACGGTCAAAAGCGCGGAAAGGCCGGCGGATAAGGGCGTCGAGCCGCCCGCCCTGTAAAGAAAATAACCTCCGAAGGCACCAATAAAGCCCATATTGAGCAGGTTGGCGCCGAAAGCCAGGATTCCTCCGTGCTGAAAGAGCAGAGCCTCGAGGAGAAGAACCGCGGCCATGAGGAGGAAACCGGAAAAGGGACCCAGGAGGACGGCGAGCAGGACGGCTCCCACGAGGTGGGCCGAAGTCCCCCCGACGACGGGAAAGGTCAGAAGCTGAGCGGCGAAAACGAGGGCGCCCAGCATTCCCATTAGGGGAATCCTCTCCGGGCTCAATTTTCTCTCCACCTTCCTGGCGGCCAGGCCTATGAGCCCGATCGCAGCCACGTCGCTCAACGCAACGAGCTTCGGATCCAGAAAGCCATCAGGTATGTGCATTGCGCCTCCTTCCTCTCTCAAGCCGGAAATAAAGGGTCAGGGAGATCGCCCAGATCAGAGATGCCCCGAAAAGTATTCTGCGCCAGAGCGGCTCAGCACCGTTTCCGACGAAGTCAACGGTGAGGTCCTCCCTGACCTCGAAAGTCCTGTTTATCCCGTGGCCCATCCCATCGCTGACCATCACTTTCCACTCGCCTTTTCTCGAGGGACAGAAGGCGAAAAACCCGCGGGCATCGGTGGACCCCATCGCATATTCCAGGGTATCGCCCGGAGCGAAAACCCTAACCTCGGCGAAATCCATGGGGCTCCCGTCGTCATAAGATACCTTGAGGACCACTGCTCTGCCCTCCCCGACGCTGTAGACCACCCCGTGGCCGTGGAGGAAAGAACAGACGATGAAAACAAAGAGAGCCTTTCTCATCATTTCCCTTTCTCCACGCGGAAAACGAAGGAAGAGCTGAGGCCATCATGCCAGGCCTTCACCATATAGGTCCCGGGATGTCTCAGCTTGAGGAGGGCGACGCCGTCCCTGTCAGCCGTGATGGTCCTGTGACCGCCTTTTTCGTCAAAAACCTCCAGCGTCGTGGAAAGTGGTTCGCCACAATAAAGGCACTTCAGGTGCAGGGTTTCGCCCGCTTTCGGAGGGTGAAATTCCCCGTCGGGGATCACGGCGAGCTTCATGCCTTCAGGCGGTTCAAAGCCCTTCATATCGCCGGAGATCACGTAGGACCAGCCGACGTATACCGGCGGCCTCCTCGGATTTCTGTAAAGGCTGAACTCAATGGTGTATGTTCCCTCTTTTCCCGCCACGAAAGAGCCCCTCCTTGCCTTTTCCATTTTCTCCATTTTCACTGTGAAAGTCTTTCCCCCCGGAGAACTTACCGTGACCGAACCGAGAGCCCTGTCTTCCACAACATAGGTGCTTTTGGGGAAGTCATGTCCGCCGCAGAGGAGGAAGGAAACCGTATCTCCCTTTTCCACTTCGAAATTCCCAGGGAGAATCCAGAAATCGTGGGCGCTGAGAAAAGCGAAAAACAGGAAAATCAAACCTATTCGCACGGCATACCTCCTCAGAAAAGGTAAAGGAGCGTCGCGTTCACCCGGAGCCTCTCGAAACCCAGGTTGAACCCGAGCCCCGTTTTCATCTGAACGTTCTGGGAGCCGAGGGGGAAATAGGAACCGACGAGGATAAAAAGTCTCTTCGCGTAATCGACGCCCTCCTCTTTTTCAAAGGGCCCGAAGACCTCGATGCCTGCGGCTATGCCGTGGGGATCCTCAGTGAGAGGAGTCTTCGCTCCCAGGGCCCATTCCTTTACTGTTTCGTCGCCGTCCTTCCCGAACTTGAGATTGGCGCAAAGATTGCGGTGTTCTCCGAGATCCCTGCTCAGAATCAGTGTCCTCTCGAAAACCTTCTTTCCGTCGAGGAGGTCAACAGACCTTCTGAAGGGCACTTCATAGCTGAGCGCCAGCCCGACGTCCACAGGAAAAAACGAGGGTATCTTAGCCTGCAGGGAAAAGGCGGCTGCCTCGAAAAAGGGCGAGGGGCCTCCGGGTTCGTAGAGCGCCCTCCTCTGCGGAACGATATGCTCGATGCCGAATTTTGAAAGATGAGTATGCACGTCGAACATCAGGTAATCGGTGACGCCATAGGATAGGCCCGGGGTGAACTCATAGTGATCTGAGCCTGGATCATCTCTGTCTTCCACGAAATAATCGTAATGAATGTGGAGGACGAAGTCCCCCTTCCTCGCCAGGTTGTAGCTCTCCATCTCTATGTATTCCATGGCATGGTGAGCGAAAAGGAGAGAAGGGAAAGAAAAAAGGAGGAGGGCGACAAGCGCCCACAGCAATTGCCTTTTTTCAAATTTGCACGTATTTACCTCCTTGTATATTTAAAACCCCAAACATGTGGTAAAATAGTCAATGACTAAAATGTGCAATCTTCTGGGGAAGGGCATAACCTCCTTACAGGGAAACTTCTCCCTGGCTGAAAAGTCTACCTCACC
>JAGGUL010000057.1 GCA_021158525.1 Candidatus Hydrothermota bacterium
ATCTCATGGGCAAGATAATACACCAAGATTGTAGTCAAAGATGAAAAGACTATGAAGGGCATTCTAACACCAAGTTCAGTTTTACCCAGTATGCTTGTAGATATGTATATGATCCAGGCCACAAATGGTGGATGATCAAGGTATCCCGGTGAAAGATGCTGAGCCCAGACCCAGTAGTACGCTTCATCAAAGAAGAGCTCAACTCTCTTGGCAAGAATAATTTCAAAATATGTGATTAACCCGATAAACAAAAATAGTATGGCATCCCACCGGTGAATAGCCAGTTTTTTGTTGAAAGTCCATTTGTCATTAAGAAGGAAATTAAAAATTGAACCTGCGAAAACCCCGATGCAATGTGCCTGTACATACTGCATGGTCGTGTATTTAAGTACCAGGAAATCCGCTCCCATGTTAATTATTGCTCCTAAGCTCACTGTAACATGATATTTCAGAAGGCGAACCCAGATATCTTCTTGTTCTCTGTCTTGCCACGTCCAGATGGAATTCCAGAAAAAATTGTTCAAGATGGAAACCTCAATAGCCAGAGATGATGCAATGAGGGACTCGATGGAAAAAATGCTCTTCAGGATGTATGCAATACTAATGTTCACAAGTAGGCCTGAAAGGCCAACTATTCCAAATTTGGCATACCTTCTTATTATTTCTTTCCTGGCCTGCATTTTATGTCTTTATTTCTTTACAGTTGTGGAAGAACGATTCAAAAATTCTTCCTTTTGAGCGTGTGAAAGAGAATGGGGGCATAACCGGCTAGAATGATAGAAGAAGGTGAAGTATGCGAAATTCAGGCTATATGAAGTTGAAGAGACAAAGGTGGAGATAAGCTGGGAGGCAAAGGCCTCCCAGAACCCCTTTTTGATTTTGATCATTCTCCCTCTAACCATTCATCTTCCCCTATTTTTTAACAGTCTGTCTTTATTATAAGGTTTCAGATCCCCCTTCGAGCAACTTACTCTGGGGTTCATGGTCTGGAAAGAGAGAAGTGCCCTTTTCCCTGAGGCGATGTTCGTAGCTTCTTCCCGGGTCGATTATGTGGATCACCCTCGCCCCCATCTCCACGAGTTTTTCGGCTATCAGCATCCTGTGACACCTGAAGTAGAGCTTTTCGGCGCACAATATCGCCGTTTTCTTTTTCTCCGCGATCTCGATGAGTTTCTCGAAGCCCCTTTTGAATTTATCGGTTTCCATGTGTTCTCTGTATCCGCCCCAGGGCTGACCTTTGTATTTACGCGCCCTTCTCATTCCGCCGAGGGTGTCGCCGAGCCAGAGGTAATCTATTCCTTCTTTATTGAGGGCCTCCTTGAGGTTTTCGCCATTGAAATGGGGGAATTTCCTGGATCTGGGGAAGCGCCGAACGTCAACCACGGCCTCTATTCCGAATTCGTCAAGGATGTGGATTAATTCCTCGAGGGAGCGAGTGGAATGCCCAATTGTGTAAACTTCGAGTTTCAAAACCTCAAGAACAGCTCCTCTGCGTTGGCATAGGTTATCTCGCCGATATTCTCGGGATTGCAATTCAGGAGCTCGGCGAGGAACCTGGCGGTGTGAACCAGGAAGGCGGGTTCGTTTCTCCGGCCCCGCATGGGCACCGGCGCCAGATAGGGGGCGTCGGTCTCGATCAGAATCCTGTTGGCGGGGAGTATTGTCGCCACCCGCTGGAGCTTCTTCGAAAAGGTCAGGCTTCCCGAGAAGGACACGTAGAAGCCGAGGCCCACCGCCCTTCTGGCTTCCTCTTCCCCGCCGGAGAAACAGTGGAATACGCCCTTTCTCGGCGGCATCTCCTCCTCGAGAATGCTGAAAAGATCGGCGAAAGCTTTTCTCGTGTGAATTATCACGGGAAGGTCGGTTTCCCTGGCGAGCTTGAGGTGCTCCCTGAAGACTTTTCTCTGGTCCTCCCTGGGCGAATAGTCCCTGTAGTAGTCGAGGCCCGTCTCACCTATGGCGACCACTTCGGGCTCGGCTGCCAGCTTTTTCAGGTCGTCGTAAATTTCTTGAGTGAACTTATCGGAATCATGGGGGTGAAGGGCGACTGAAGCATAGATGACGTCTTTGTATTTTTTGGCCAGCTCCACCGCCATCTTCGATGAGGGAATGTCATATCCCACAACCACCATTTTCTCCACGCCCGCCTCTTTTGCCCTTTTGATGGTTTCTTCAATCTCCCCCTCGAAGGCGGGATCGTTCAGATGAGTGTGAGAATCAAAAAGCCTCATTCTTTTTTCTCTGGAACCGGATGTATCACCTCCCTTTTCGACATGCTGCACGTGCCGTCGAACTTGACGCCTTCCTGCACTATGAGTCCTTTGCACACCAGTTCCCCCTCAAAGGTGGCGCCTGTCTGGAATTCGATCTTCTCGTCAATTCGAACTTTTCCTTTGAGAGTTCCCCCTATTACGGCTTCCTTGGCGTGGATTTCTCCGTCGAGGCTCCCCGATTTTCCGACCACGAGAGTCCCCTGAACGTTCAGGTTGCCCTTAAATTTTCCATCGATCCTCATTCCACCCCTGACCGAAATGGTTCCCTCTATTTCACTGCCCGCGCCGAGTACTGTGTCCATTTTTTCCTCCAATCTCTCGTTTTTTGGCATGTTCACCTCCTTATCGTGCGATTAACAATTTTTCAACGGCTTCGTCCGTTTCCCTGCCAGCTTTTGCAAGGATTTTGACGAAATAAAGTCCGTTGGACGGCAGGTCGCCGTCCCCATCCCTGCCGTTCCAGTAAATAGAATTTTCGCCGGCGGGCATCCACAGAGAGCCGCTTTTCCAGATAAGCCTGCCGGCTATCGTGAATATCTTTAAGACAACCCTGGCTTCCCTGTTGATGGTGAAGGTAAAGCTGACTCCCCCCTCATCTCTCAGGGGATTGGGATAAGGCAGGAAATTCTGGATCGCGAGTTCTTCCTCTCCAGTCACGTGGAATGTTCCGCCCCAGACCGATGACCTCCCGAGGTTGTCGAAGGCTTTCACGTCGATCCGAACATAGCCACCGCCGCTCAGCTCCACCGGGTAGCTGAAGGAACCGATGGTGTCTGAGCCGGTGTAATATTCGAAGTATTTCGTAAGATCCCTTATGTCAGAACCGCCGATGATCAGGCTGATCCCGCTTTCGCCGCCCGGCAGGCTGGATGTGAGGTTAATTCCGTGAGGATCGGATAAAATTCCTCTGAGTTCAAAATTGCCGGTGACCTCGGTGGTCTCGGTTTCGATCTCGATCCCGTTCACCAGGACCTTTATGTGGGGTCCCGCCGTGTCCTGAGGGGGGTGAGGGTTTCTCGAGATTACGAGGTCGTACCTGGCTCCGGTGTGACCCGGAAAGCCGATCGGATCGTACGCTATGATCTTCGCGTTGTCCCCCGTATCTATTAGGGATGGCAGGAAGAAGGTAGAAGTGAAGTCGCCTCCCTCAGACCGCGAGGAGCCGTTGAAGAGCAGATAGGGCGGCACGAGATACGTGATTGAACTTCCCTGGGGGGATGTATAAGTCGTGGTTTCTTTTACGCCGAAGGTCCTGATGGATACCCTGTTCCCCTGAGCTCCTGTTCCAGAAACTGTGAAGGAAGCTGCAGTCTGCATCGTGTCGTTACAGGCGATTGTCATGTCGGGCTTCGGTATCCTGAACGGGACTCCGGGATCGCCGAGGAGAAGGTAGTAGCGGTTGTTCTTGCCGTGTCTGACGGCTTCCCCCAGGGGATGGAGTTCGTGGGTCATAACGCAGTCCTGGAAGATCGATTTGAAATAGTACTCGTTGGGATTGGGTGAGCTGAGGGTCGCCGAAGCCAGGACCCCTATCCCCGCGCCGCTCCTCACGGCCCAATCCTCGGCAATACACTTGGTTATCTCGACCCTGTCGAAGGATGCCACCTTGCAGGAGCCGATCATGATGAAGGGGTTTTTTCTCCCGTTGTCGACCTTGTTGAAATCGAGAGGGGCCAGGAAGATCACCTCGTGTGTCAGCTGTCGCGGATTTCCGTGCATGAAACCCGTCATCACAGCTGCTCCCCTGTTCAGGAGGCCTATGAGCCTCTCTTTGCCCTCAATCCCCCTCATTTCGAGCGGAGTCACCTCGATGAGGTATAGGTGATCGACCTCCATCGATGGGGGCGTGTAGTAGCGGTACATCTCGTCACAGGATTGAACGTGGTAAAAACCCTCAAAGCCCATGCTCCCAGCGTATTCGTCGTCAGCGACAAAGACCGCCCTGTTTCTCCAGGGTCCGTTTGTCTCGCCGGACTCATAGAGGATCGCCTTGTCCGTGTACTCGGAGATCTCGCTGGACTGTCTGATGGGTATCCTGCCTATGAAGATATCGGCGGCATTGTCTCCGCCGGATCCGTCCATGTCAGCATAAAAATCGTCATAGGCGCCCCTGAGGTCGTTGTTCACGTCTATTATCTCCCAGGGTTCATAAGGCGGCACTATGTTCCCTCCCGTTCCCCACCGGTTTTTGTAATCGTAGGTTCCATCTCCCATGAGGACCAGATATGTGGGCTCCCTTGTGCCATTGTCATATATATATTTGATGAAGTTCCTTATGGCAACTGGATCGGGAAGGCCGAAGCCGAATTCGTCGTATATATCTTCGATTGCATAGCCTCTGGCGGTTCCTGAGGTCAATTTGAAGGCAGAATCCTCGACGTCAAAAAGATAAAGATGGCTGCTTCTCCAGCGAAGGAGGCGTTCACAGGCGCCCAGGTATCTCCTCGCAGTTATCAATATGTAATCGACGCCGTCGGTTTCAGAACGCAGGTTTCTCAGCGCATTTAGGGAAATGCTCAGGGGCTTCTTTACGCTGTTTGTTGCGAAGTAGACCTTGCCTGAAAGCAGGGTGTCGGAGAATTCAAAGCTCCCCTCCGAGGACCGGATGTTCTCGACGAGGGCAGGATTCAGTGGGTCTGTCACGTCCAGGAGGTATGCGGGTTTCTCGCCCAGAAAGCGGAGGTTGTAGATGCCCCAAGGTTCGATGGTGGCAAAGTAATAGTGAGATTGGTTTCCGCTGTAAATCAGCCTTCGTTTGTAATGTAGATCCAGGTAATCCAGGTAAATCCTGTCGGTAGAATCGACGGTGCCCGAGGCCGCTTTGAGTTTGAGCGTTATCGTGTTCTCGCCGTCCTGAAGGCCCGAGATGGCGACGCTGGTCCTGTAGAGAGTGATTCCGCTGACCCAGAAACTGTCCTGAGCAATTCCGTTAATGGCTATGATTATCTGACGAAGGATGCCTGTTCCACCGACCACAGAGACCGAAAGGCTCCCCGACGGCGATGCGAGCGGTTCTACTTCGAAAGTGAAGCTCGTGTCTTTTTCCGAGACGAGCTTGTTTCTCTGGATCACCTCGCCTTCCCACAGGATGCCTTTCCTTCCGAAGTTCGTGAGGTTTTCCTCGTGCCTTGTGTAACCATCGCCCTCCTCTATCTTAGGAGCCGATGCCGAAGGGGTCCCGTCTTTTTCCGCCATCAGGGGGCCTTCTGATTCGGAAAGGACGCCGAGCCAGTAGACGTTGGTATCGGCGTAGGGATGTTCGAAATACCTGAATTTGCCGGTCACGTAGCGATAACGCTTCAGGGGCAGGCCGTAGAAGAGTATCCTATCGTTTCCGTTGAAATATCCGTCTCCGTCGTCCTCGATTTTCACTGCGACCCTTCTCATGGATGTGTAAGCCGAGTCGATGGAGGAGGGAAGGGTATCGCCCCCATAGCTGAAGAGGGTTAATGAACTTATGGGGATGTTCTCCGGAAGGCCGAGCTCCCTGAGGTCAGCGTAGCGTATCTCATATAGGCCAGCATCCAGTATCTTGATTTTGAACCATATTCCAGCGGCATCGAAGGGGTTTTCCGATTTTGGTGTCCTGCTTTTTACCCTCCACCTTTTCCCCTGTTCGTAATTCGCAAAGAGAGAAGAATAGACTTTTTCAAAGGGATCGGGGCCTCGATAGGCCGGCTCTCCCTTAGAGTCTTTCACGAAAGTCACCTGAATTTCCATCTGCTCAGCTACTTCGAGAACGTTGCCGCGAGGGTTATAGCGAAAAGGGTAAATCCTGATCGCTGCATAGCGCTGATGCCTCATCGTGTAAGGGCCCTCTACCTCGTAGTGGGTCGGGGGATAATAAGAATCCGACCTGTAGAGCTCCGGATCTGGACGATATAACTCCGTCAATCCGTCGTCGGTGTACTCCGGCGATGGGAGGATCGGCCTGCTGAGGTTTATGTGTTTTCCTTTTCTAACCGATAGCCTGACTCGCGGCGTGGAGCCGGGCGGAAGGGCAACGTGCAGAACATAGAAAGGAAGCCTAGGTTTTCCCCGTTCGTCGGTGGCCGAATACCCGCCCCTCAAGGCGATAAAAGGCCCCGAGGGACTTTCGATTGTTGTCGTGTCCAGCTCTGTCAGAGAAAAAAGTGCCTTTACCCCCTCTTCCGCTGTCGAAAGGATTTTGAAATGTCCCCCTTTCTGGGGAAACAGGCCTAAAAGAACTGAAAGTATGACGGCGTTCATCCTGCCTCCTTAGCTTCATCGAGGAGCAATACAGGTATTCCGTCCTCGATGGGGAATTCAAGCTTGCATCGCGAGCAGATAAGCACATCTTCTTTTTCGTCGTAAGTCAGGTCCCCGTGGCATCTGGGACAGGCGAGAAATTGCAACAATTCCTCCCTCAAAGGCATGGATTACCTCCTCTCGAAGATTTGCCCAATAGTATATCTTTTTACGGGAGTTAATTCAAGCTAAAAAAGGCTCATCTGCGGTTTTTCGGGCTCCTCGTCGAAGATCTTTATTGTTCCGTAGACACCGTCGTAACCCGGGATGATCTTCAGCTTTCCTTCCCTCACCCGGACTATCCCCTCTGAGATCCTGGAACTGGTGACCCTCTCGAGGTCAGCCCTTTCCACATCCAGGAGGACATTGAGCTCGTTCTCAAAGGTCCTCGTGAGTTTTTCGTATTCGGCCTTTACAGATTTCGTCTCTACGCCGGTTCCCAGGGCTTCCGCAATGATCTCTTCCAGAGGAACGAGATTTTTGTAAGGAATAGCGCCCTCGGGCACGAAACCTTCGGGCCTGTCGGCCAGCTCCTCCACGCGATGTAGGACGCCCACCGTGAGCGGCCTACCACATACGGGGCAGATGTTGCCCATTTTAATGGATTCCCTGGGTTTCAGGCGTACATCGCAGTTTCGATGGCCATCATAGTGATATTTTCCTTCCTCCGGATAAAATTCTATGGTGAAAAGGAAGGTTTCCCTGTCCTTTTTCTCCAATGTCTCCTTTAGCTCGTAGTAATCGAGTTTCCGCGCGAACACATTGGCTTCCCTGGCAATGCGATGGGGCGAATGGGCGTCGGAATTGGACACGAGGACATACCTGTCGAGCTGGGAGAGCCTCCAGTTCATGGGAGGATCCGAAGACAGGCCCGTCTCGAGGGCGGTCACGCGGTCGGCGAACTTTCCGAAGCATTCCTCCACCGAATCGAAACCGGAATTGGCGCCGAAAAGGGAGAACCAGGGCGTCCAGATGTGAGCAGGGATGATCATTATGTCTTCTGAGATTTCCATAAGAATCTCCGTCATCCTCTCGACGTCCAGGCCGAAGGTGGGCCTTCCGTCGGCGGTGAGGCTTCCGAAGGCAGCCATTCTGGAGGAGAATTTTTCCGCCTTTTCGAAATCGGGAAATAGCAAAACTATGTGGATCTTTCTGAGCCTGTCGCCCTTTTTATAGATGTTGGAAACTTCTCCTGAGAGGATGAAATTGACTCCGTCGTACTGGAAAATACCTCTGCCAGCCGGTTTAAGCTTTTCCTTGAGCTCCCTTCGCCATTCAGGATGGGTTATGTCCCCCGTTCCCAGGAGGTTTACTCCCTTTACCTTTGCGGTTTTTGCGAGGGTTTCCAGGTTCATATCTCTGGAAGTAGCCCTCGAATACCTTGTGTGTATGTGAAGATCTGCCACGTATCTCATTTTGCCAGAAAAGTTATCCTTAATGTGGTGGGGGAAGGGGGCCTGAAGGACAGATGTTCGAAGGCGTAGACCCTCTCAAAGCCCGCTTCCCTCAAAAGCCTTTCCACATCTTCCCTCTCGTAACCTTTTTCGAGATGCTCCTCGTCGATCCTGTTGAACAGTCCGTTGCCCAGAGGGACAAGAAGGGTTATGTGTAACCTCGACGTACCCTTTTTTCTGTTGTAACTCGTTCTCCAGATAGAAATGAGGTCATCGTCCTCCTTGACCCTGACGTTATCCCCCCAGTAGTAGCGCAGGCAATAGGGGGTGTTCAGGTCAAATATGAAGGGTGCTCCGTCTTCAAGGTGTATGCGGGTTCTCTCAAAAGTCTTAAATAGATCATCTTCCTTCAGCAGGTTGTTGAGGGAATCAAAGAGACAGAGGGCAGCATCGAATTTCTCATCCAGCTCGAGTTCCCTGATGTCCTGCTTGAGGAATCTGACCCTGTCGCCCTTTTTCAATTTGCTTCTGGCGACCTCAAGCATTTCCTCGGACCTGTCCACCCCGACGACCTCGTACCCACGATCGGCGAGGAGCAGTGTGGGAGTGCCGGTTCCACAGGCGAGATCCAGTATCTTGTGCGGCCTCGATCCTGCATAAGAGAAGAGCTCTTCGATGTATTTGATCCAGGCTCCGTAGTTGACGTCGGACATGAGGCGGTCGTAATAGGGCGCGATCGAGGTAAAAGATTCATCGGCTTTCATAGAAAAAATTAAAAACCAGTGCCATTATCCTGTCAAGTTTGCCCCGTCGGTTTCTCCACGGCGAGAAGAAGAAGCAGGACGGCCGATAGGAAGGCCATAAAGGCCCCGAAATAGAAGGGAGCGCTCGGAGATATCCTGTCCCATAGGATTCCAGCTATGAAACTCGCCGGGAACAGCAGGAGTCCTATTACCATGTGGTATATGCCGTAAGCAGTGCCCCTTAGGCTTTCGTCAACGAGGTCGGCAACGAAAGCCCTGCCCACACCCTCGGTGAACCCATAGTATATCCCGTAAAGGCCCCAGAGAAGCCAGAGGAAGGAGGGCGACCTGAGCAGGGCGAAGAGGAGGTATACCAGGCCGTAGACAGCGAAGCCGGCTCCAATTGTGGCCTTTCTACCGATTTTATCTGAGAGAGAGCCAAGAGGCATGGCGGAGAGGGCATAGATAATGTTGAAGGTCATGTAGAGAAGCGGAATCTGTGTGTAGTTGAAGCCTATGTTTCTGGAGCGGAGTATGAGGAAAGTGTCCGAGGAATTCCCGAGGGCAAAGAGGCCCATCACGAAGAGGAAGGCGAGAAAATGACGGGGCATTGACCCCAGCGTGCCGAGAAAAGCCCTTCTCTCCCTCTTCTCCTTGGCCTTCTCGGTGACAAAGAGGAGAAGTATGACGAAGGCTATAAATCCAGGTATGAAGGCCGACAGAAATACCAATCTCAGACTTTTCGCCTCTGGAAAGTAACCCTTAAAGATGTTGAGGAGACCATAGGCGAGGAGGGGGCCCACGACCGCCCCCAGCGTGTCCATGGCTCTGTGGAATCCAAAGGCCTTCCCACGAGAAGTTTTATCCACGGTCTCGGCTATGAGGGCGTCTCTCGGGGATGTTCTGATGCCTTTTCCCGTTCTGTCGAGGAACCTTGCTATGAGCACGTGAACCCAACGGGTCGCAAGACCCACAGTGGGTTTGGAGAGAGTGGACAGGCCGTAGCCGAGGAGGACGAGGGGCTTTCTCCTTTTAACTCTGTCTGAGATGTAGCCGGAGAAAGTCTTCAAGACGCTGGCAGTTGCCTCTGCGATGCCCTCGATGAGGCCCAAGAACGATGCTCCCACTCCCAGCACCGACGTGAGGAACAGGGGAATCAGCGGGTAGATCATCTCCGACGATATGTCGGTGAAAAAGCTCACGAAACCAAATACCACAACGTTTCTTGGGAGTTTTTTCTTTTTCATAGTTTTTAATGATAAAGAAGGTCATCTCGGCGATTCAAACACTTTATATGGATTTTTGAAGATTCCGAATGTATTGCGCCTCGAAGCGCTATGGGCGATAATAAAGACGGTGAAGCACATAATCCACAAATACTCGAACCGCCGGTTGTATGACGTGACGGAGAAGAAAGTGGTCACGCTGGCAGACCTGCGTTCTCTGGTGGAGAGGGGAGATGAGATCAAGGTCCTCGACAGAAAGACCGGGAAAGACATTACGGAGATGACGCTCGCGAGGGCCGTGCTGAGGGAACAGACAAGAAAGGGATTTTTTCACATGCCCTTTTTCCTCAAGGAGATATTCGGAGGCAAAAGAGGAGTGGCAGATTTTTTCAGGAGCGGCTTCTCCGCAGGCTGGGGCATGTTTGGTTTTCTCGGTTATAAAACCCGTGAGTTTCTCTCCAAGATGGTCCAGAGAGGGCACCTCTCAAAAGGGGAGGGCGAGAGACTTATAAGGGCATTGGAAGGGGGAGAAGAAGCGGATCCTCAGCTCAAGAAACTGATAGAGAAGGTGTTGAGTGAAGCCCTCGTTGAGCTCGGGATACCTTCCAAAAGGGAGGTTGACGAGCTCCGGGAGAGGCTTCGGGAGTTGAGGGAGGAGATCGAACACCTCCGAAAAAGGCTGGGGATGACTTCCGGGGATGTGGACATTTCAAACAGGGGTGAAGAGTCCCATTGAGATCAGGGAGTCATTTGTGTCGGGTTCCATCTCACCGAAGTTATCGACAAATTCGTACCGTTCGAAATGCATCCCGTCCAGTTCACAGCCCCTTTGGCACGGCCAGCGGCTTTTTACCAGAAGAGTCTTCCCTCTATATACTCCGCTCAGGACCTACCATTCCTTCCCAGGGGCTCTGTTCTAAGGTGTTTCCTGATTTTGAGAAAAGGGGAGAGATATCTCGAGCGCTCTAAATGAGATTTCAGTTCATGCGTCTCGCTCGATTGACGTTACTATCAAAACTTGTTATAATAAATTTGTTATCAGGGAAAAGGGTAACAAATTTTTGAAATGGTAAGAAGAACATTTGTGAGGAGTTTCCTGAGAAGAGGATGTAGGTTATTCGTTAATTAGGGAAGCACAATTAAGTCAACAGGAGGTAATCATGGGAAGGATAAAGTTAGTGATGACAGGAGCTCTTATCTTCTGGGTTTTCGGCCTTTTCGCTCAGGAGCCGGATACCCTGTGGACAAGGGCTTATGGCGGCTCAGGGGCTGACAAGGGGACATGGGTCCGCCAGACGAGTGACGGTGGATTTATCGTGGTCGGGCTCACGGAAAGTCTTGGGACAGGGGTATACGTTATTAAGACAGACTAGAACGGCGACACGCTCTGGACGCATGTTTACGACAATATGAATGGGGAGATGAAGCCCCATATCCTTCAGACCGACGACGGGGGATATCTCATTGCTGATTTTTTAGAATAGATGGAAAATAAAATCACCCATTTAAACTTCCCCTCGGGGATGGGGGGAGGGGTGAGTATAGATTTTTCTCAAGTCCAGAAGTGTGCTGCGGAATTCTTATCGAGTGATAACGCCCCAAGACATGTGATTTCATGGAAATTTTATTGTTGGCTTTGTGTTGTTGCCGGCAAAAGGCGTTTTGAGCTTTCCAGCTCGGTTTCGGTTGAAAGGAGCGAGGAGATCCTGGTTCTCCCTGGGAAATGCGGAGGAATTGCATTCCATTAAAGGTTTTTGTGGCCAAACACCAGTAAAAGCTTTTTCTCCCCCTGATTTTTTACGGTGGTTTTCGCTTTTCTCGGTAATAAGACGAAGGAATTGCTATAGGATCGTGTGTCTACCGAAAGGGCTTGAGGTCAACCTGGAAGACGATGACATTTGCGAGGGCGAAAAGCAACCTCATTGATCTCAAGGGGTTATTTGTTTTTAGTTGCCTTTTAAAATTCATCCACGAAAAACTTGACAAAAAGGGGGGAGGTGCTTATTATATATCCCGCCTTGAGGACAGGTTTATTGAAAATAAAGTGGATTGGTTGAGTAGGTGGTTAAGCTACTAAGGGCGTCTGGTGGATGCCTTGGCGTAGGGAGGCGATGAAGGGCGTGGCTAGCTGCGATAAGCCCGGGGGAGGCGCAAGCAGCCTTTGATCCCGGGATTCCCGAATGGGGAAACCCGGCCTCGGCAAACCGAGGTCATCACAGGAGGAAATACCGAGTACTCCTGTGAGGCGAACCCGGGGAACTGAAACATCTCAGTACCCGGAGGAAAAGAAAGCAACCGCGATTCTCTGAGTAGCGGCGAGCGAAAGGAGAACAGCCTAAACCGGCTGGGTGTCGAAGCCCGTGGGCGTTGCTCAGCCGGGGTAGAGGGACGTGTCTGGAGAAGGCCACGGACTTCTCAGGGAGTTACAAAACTTCCGCCTAGCCGAAGTGGCTGGGAAGCCACGCCATAGAGGGTGATAGCCCCGTAGGCGAAAGGCGTGAAGTCTCCCGGGGACACGCTCCCGAGTACCTCGGGGCACGTGGAACCCTGAGGGAATCTGGGTGGACC
>JAGGUL010000087.1 GCA_021158525.1 Candidatus Hydrothermota bacterium
ATGTGCATACTGGCCCCGAAACTCGTCGAATGCGGCAGGAACCTTAACATTGAGCTTCTCACGCTCTCCGAGATAGAATCCATCAGCGGTGAGCCCGGCAATTTCGAGGTGAAGATCAAGAGGCATCCACGTTATATCGATCCCGAGAAATGTACCGGATGCGGGGAATGTGCCAGACACTGCCCCGTCAGGGCTATCAACGAGTACAACGAGGGACTCGACCTGCGCGAGGGCGTTTACGTGAGGTATCCTCAGGCGGTGCCCAGGAGCTACATGATAGACAGGGATACCTGTGTGGGATGCGGCCTCTGTGAGAATCTCTGCCTTGCCAACGCCATCAACTACAACGACAAGGAGAGGATCGAGACGATCCACGTGGGAGCCATAATACTCACTCCCGGGTTCAGTGCCTTTGATGCGAGCAGGAAAAAGGAGTACGGCTGGGGCAAATATGCCAACGTCGTCACCTCGATGCAGTACGAGAGGATACTCTCGGCTTCGGGTCCCTTTGCTGGCCATGTGATGAGGCCCTCCGACGGCAAGATTCCGAAGAAAATAGCCTGGATACAGTGTGTGGGCTCCAGGGATGTAAGGATCGGCAACGAGTATTGTTCCGCCGTATGTTGCATGTATGCCACCAAGCAGGCCGTCATGACCAAGGAGCACGAGGCCGACATTGAACCCGCAATCTTCTACATGGACATGCGCTGTTATGGAAAGGGATTTGAGAGGTACTACGTCAACGCCCAGAAGAATTCGGGGATCAGGTTCATAAGATCCAGGGTGGCATCGGTGGAGGAGGACCCCGAGACGAAGGACATAATCATCAAATACGAGACCGACGGCCAGCTTAAGGAAGAGAGGTTTGACCTCGTCGTGCTTTCCGTGGGACTTGAGGCCCCGTCGAAGTCCGAAGAGCTCGCCGATGTCCTGAATTTTGATTTAAACCAGTACGGTTTCGCAAAAACCCACGATTCTTCGCCCCTCGCCACGACCAGGGAAGGCGTTTTCGTGGCGGGCGCATTTCAGGGTCCCAAGGATATACCCGAATCGGTGATGCAGGGATCTGCCGCAGCCGCCGAGGCGGCCGCCCTTCTTGCCAATGCGCGTAACACCCTGATCAAGGAGAAAAAATACCCTGAGGAAAGAGATGTTGAGGGCGAGGAGCCAAGGATCGGCGTCTTCATATGCCACTGCGGGATAAACATCGGTGCCTATGTGAATGTTCCCGAAGTGGTGGAATACGCGAAGAAGCTGAAGTACGTCGTTTACGCCGAGGATAACCTTTACACCTGTTCTCAGGACACGCAGAACAGGATCAAAGAAATTATCAAGGAGAAGAAGCTCAACAGGGTAGTGGTGGCTTCATGTACTCCCAGGACCCACGAGCCCCTTTTCCAGGAGACGCTCAAGGACGCCGGCCTTAACCCCTATCTCTTCGAGATGGCCAACATAAGGGAGCAGTGCTCCTGGATACACATGAGCAGCAGGGAGGAAGCCACCCAGAAAGCAAAGGACCTCGTCAGAATGGCTGTGGCCAAAGCCGCCCATCTCTTCCCGCTGAAGGAGATGTACCTTGACGTCAATCAGTCGGCGCTGGTCATAGGGGGCGGTGTCGCTGGCATGACGGCGGCCCTTGAGATCGCGAAGGGCGGATACGATGTGTTCATAGTGGAGAAGGAAAAAGAGCTCGGCGGAATGTTGAAAGAGATCTATTACACGACCTGGAGCGACGACATGCAGGCCTTCCTCGCTTCGCTCAAGAATCAGGTGAGGAACCACGAGAGGATAACCATCTATACTGGAGCCGAAGTGGAGAAGATCGATGGATTTGTGGGACAGTACAAGACGACGATCAAACAGGGCTCTAAGAGAAAGACCATCGAGCACGGGGTCATCATCCTCGCCACGGGCTCCGAGGGATATAAGCCCAAGGAATACATGTATGGAAAGGACAAGCGGGTTGTCACCCAGCACGAGCTCGAGGAGATGATAGCGAACAACAAGATAGATCCGAAGTCCCTCAAGCGCGTGGTCATGATTCAGTGTGTGGGTTCCAGGAACGACGAACATCCCTACTGCTCGAGGATCTGCTGCACACAGGCGATGAAAAACGCCAAGAAGCTCCTTCAGAAGAACCCTAAGTTGCAGCTTTTCGTCCTGAACAAGGACATAAGGACCTATGGGTTCAGGGAGAAATGGTACAACGACGTGAGGGACATGGGCGGCATCTTTATCAGGTATACCGATGAGAAAAAGCCCGAGGTGGTGAAGGAGGGCGATCGTCTCGTAGTGAAGGCCTTCGATCCCGAGATTCAGGACTGGATCGAGATCCCCGTCGACCTCCTCGTCCTCTCGACGGGAGTTGTGCCCAGGTCTGAGAATCACGAGATGGCCAAGCTCCTCAAGGTGCCACTGAACGAAGATGGATTCTTCCTCGAGGCCCACGTGAAGCTCAGGCCTGTAGATTTCGCCACCGAGGGCGTTTTCCTCGCAGGATCGGCTCATTCCCCCAAGTTCGTCGAGGAGAGCATAATTCAGGCAAAGGCCGCAGCGGCCAGGGCACAGACCATAATTTCCAAGCCCAAATACAGGGCAGAGCCCACCATAGCCGCAGTCAACGAGGACATATGTGACGGATGCGGTGTGTGTGAGCCAGTTTGCGAATATTCTGCCATCGAGATCGTTCAGGATAAGGAGGATCCTGAAAAGAAGAAGGCAAAGGTGAACGAGGCCCTCTGCAAAGGATGCGGAGCCTGTATCGCTGCCTGTCCTTCGGGAGCTATGGAGCAGAAGGGGTTCACTTCGGAGCAGATCTATTCGATGATCGAGGCGGCTTTAAAGCCGGAGCTCTTTGAGGTGACGGAGGAGAAAGTCGGAGCAAGGGAGGGAGCAAGATGAGCAAAGAGAACGGAGAACTCAATATTTTGGTCTTCACCTGTAACTGGTGTGCTTATGCCGGAGCCGATCTCGCCGGCGTCTCGAGGTTGCAGATGCCGACGGAGTTCCGGCAGATAAGGACTATGTGCTCCGCCAGGGTGGACCCCGAATTTATCCTCTACGCATTCAGAAATGGAGCCGATGGAGTGATGGTGGCGGGCTGTCATCCCGGCGATTGTCACTACATAGGCGGAAACTACAGGACGAGGAGGAGAATGGCCCTCCTCAAGATGCTGCTCCAGCAGTTCGGATTGAATCCGAAAAGGTTGAGGCTCGAGTGGGTTTCGGCGGGAGAGGGCCAGAAGTTCGCCAGGGTCGTTTCCGAGTTCATCGAGGAAATCAGGAAGTTGGGACCAAGCCCTTACAGAAAACAAGGAGCCAAGCATGGCCAGGAAAATATCACTTGCCCTGAAAAGAGGGGCTAGTTGCGTAGGCTGTGATATAGCCGTCGTCAATCTGAGTCAAAAACTGTTTGATCTCCTCGAGATAGCCGATATAGTATTTTCTCCCACCCTTCTTGATGTAAAGTACGATGACCTCAAGAAGATACCCGACAAGTCCATCACCATCGGGCTTTACCACGGAGCCGTCAGGAACTCCGACAACGAGGAATTCGCCAGGATAATGAGGGACAAGTGTCAGGTTCTGATAGCCTACGGAGCCTGTGCCCACATGGGTGGGATCCGGGACTGGCTAATGTGTCAAACCGGGAGAGGATCTTTCAGACCGTTTACAAGGAGACATTTTCGACCGACAATCCAAAGTGTGTTTTTCCTCAGACAGAATGGGTTGACGATAGGGGGCATAAGCTGACCCTGCCCGAATTTTACGATGAAGTCTAC